>DIYE01000157.1 GCA_002428885.1 Alphaproteobacteria bacterium UBA6062 | reverse complement strand
CTGGAAAGTGTGTATACGGCAACACCGTATCGGGGGTTCGAATCCCCCTCCCTCCGCCATTTTCACACATGCATACCGGTTCTCCCTCTTTTTGGAGACCGAGAAACGCTTCGTGTTTTAAAATGAATATGGCGCAATTAACTCATCCCATGGGCGTGTGTCGGATTTTCTAACCAACTGCTATTCAAATATCAATTTTACAGAACGACGTTAGCCTTCAGGACTGCAAGTTGTTCTCAATCTAATGCTGCGTAGCAAACAGCCTGAAGCTTGTTACCATCGGGATCGCGAACATATGCGGCGTAGTAGTTTTCTCCGTAACGCGGGCGCGCGCCGGGCTCGCCTGCACAGCTCCCACCTAAACTCAGCGAGGTTTCGTAGAATGCTTTCACCGCTTCCCTGGTGTCAGCGACGAAAGCAATATGGGTGCCATTACCCCAGGTGGCCGGTCGACCGTCTTCCGGTGTATAAAGGTAAATAGTTGGTATGCCACCTTTTTCATATGCTGGCGGTTTACCCGGCGGCTTGGGCAAGCGTTCGAAACCAAGTATACCAAGAACTTCATCGTAGAATCTACCGGCCCGCTCGGTATCGTTTGTGCCAAGAGTAATATGGCTGATAACTGACATTGTAATTTCTCCTCATTTGTGATGAGAATAAAACAAGAACATATACTGTGCAATATGTCTTAAGAGTCACTGGAAGACGGGCAGATCTCTCAGGAAGCGAGACCGGGTTGCTGATATTTCAGCACATTATCCCAAAAAGACGGATGATCCAGACGCATTAGGAGGGAGAGTTCTGTTCTCGCAGCGTCCGGGGTTCGGTGGAGGAGGCCGTTTGGGCCACCTTTGAAGATGGCGATGTCCCAGTTTTCCATATATCGGATAGCGGAAGGATCTTTGATGATTGCCTCATTAGGCGCTCTGTTTTTGTATGCCTGAAGATCTGCGGCTTCGTCGGGGAGCCACTCCGTCCCCTGTCCGGCATAGGTAACCAGCAGGCGCATGGGGACATTGTCCATATGATAGCGACGGCAGCCGCGATCGGTACCGAGCCAGAAACAGATATCCTGGCTGTCCTGGGCATCGCAGAAGCGCAGGCAAACCTCCGCCATATCGGCCAGCCAGAAGGCATAGAAGGGCATCTCCTGCACACTTGCCGGGATCTGTCGGGTGAGGAGCTGGTTTATCTCTTTGAAAGCATGCTTTTTTCGGATTTTTCCAGCCACATTGAGGGGGGCGTGTAAGAGTTTTGAAAAGAAAAAAGCCGATCTGTCCGGAACGGGACGGCCGACAATGGACAGTTTTCCGTCGCTGGCCGGAAATCTGCCGATGTCCTGTATATCCCTTGTCCGGATGATCTTCTGTTCCATGGTTTGACTGAGTATTGTTTCGCAAGCGTTATACATAATTGTAATGTTATAACATTACATGAAGCAAAACAACATCACTAAAGAAGGAAGCATTCGGCCCTTTGATTTTTCGCTGGCTGTTTCTTTTGGCTCTGTGATACTTGTTTTGCAGTAAACATTACCATCGAGTGTCAGTATGGGGTTGTCAGTCGCTATTCTTGAGGATGATGCCGGATTACGGCAGGATCTGGTTGCGTTCTTTGAATTGAAAGGTGTAACTGCCGTTGGCTGTCGACGCGGAGAGGATTTGTATCCCTTGCTTCAGGCCGGATATCCGGATGTTCTCATTGTGGATCTTATGTTGGAGGAAGAGCATGGTCTTGATATTGTTCGCTCTGCCCGACAGCAGAATTATGACGGTGGTGTAATCGTCCTGACGGCTTTGTCTGACACTGAGACTGTTGTTTCCAGTTATGACAGCGGGGCCGACATTTATCTTAACAAAAAGGCGGATATGGATGTTATCGATGCCTGTTTCCGCCGGCTGATCGGCAAAAGCGGCAAGGATATTGAACCTGTCCTGTCCGATGAATGGGTCTTGCATTGCATGCGCTGGGAAATCGAAACCGGCAGTGGTGAAGTGCTTAAACTGACCGGTCGGGAAGTCCGTATTCTGGAGCAGTTGATGCGCTCACCGGGCCAGGCGTTTGAACGTCAGGCACTGGTCGGTGTCAGTGACGGCCCGGTGACCCAGGAGATGGAACGCCGTGTTGATTCCGTGATCAGCCGCCTCAGGCGGAAAGTACGGGACGGGCTTGGGCAGGAACTGCCGATCGATCAGGTTTACGGCATCGGATATGCCTTTACACAGAGCTGCCGGGTGATTTGAAACGGTTATGATTGATCCCGTTACCCTCGTCTTTGCGCTCGGGCTGTCCGAAGCGACGACATCGGCTTCCCTGCTGATCATGCTCCGTAAAAAGCAGGAACGGGCGCTGCTTTACTGGATTATCAGCAAAGGGGTTATTGCTGTCGGACTGGTTTCTCTCTTCCTGCGGGACTGGTTTTTACCGGCGGATATATCCATCATTATTACGAATGTATGCCTGATCAGCGGATATGCGGTTTTATGGGCAGCCGGACGTATTTTTATGCGCCGGAAAGTTCATTTTCTCTGGCATGCCATGCCGGCTGTTATCGGGATTAGTATTGTCCTTTATTACTTGTATGGTGTCGAATCCGCCGGGCACCGAGCCACTTTTTCATCTCTCTTCTATATGTCCTTCAGCACGCTGTACGCATCAGAGTTTCTTCGGAAAAACAAGATTGAGCCACATACGTTCACGCAACGCTATATCGGTATTCTGATGCTGCTCAACAGTGTATTTTTTCTCTATTTCAGTTATCTGGTCAGGCTGGACAGTATGCGTCCGGATTTCTTCGATCAACCGGCTTATGCCCTGCAATTTATCTGGATCTTTTCCTTTTTTATCGGCATTGCTCATGCCATCGCCGCCGTGAGTGCTGTTTTTGAACGCCAGCATTTGAAGCTGACGGAACTCTATGACAAGGAGCAAAGTCTGCTGGAAGACAAACAAAATACCCTGTTCACGCTGTCCCATGAATTTCGTAACCCTGTAACCGCTATTGATCGCAGTGTTCAGTTGCTGCAGATGGCCCAGGACAGATCAGCGCCTGAGTTTGAGGAACGGTTAGCCGGTATTCGCAAGCGGGCCAATTATCTCCATGAGATGCTGGATCAGTTTACCCTGAGCGATCTTGGCGAGTTGGCCGGAACAGACAGTGAGAAGCGACTGGTATCGCTCCGCGATATCAGAGAACAGCTTGTTCTGGCGATCCATTCGGAGGAACAGCAACGCCGTCTTAAATTCCAGGGAGATTGTGATACGCCGGTTGCTGTTTTTTGTTATCCCGGGGAGCTGGGTATTGCGCTTCGAAATCTTGCGCATAATGCCCTCAAATACTCACCGGGTGACAAGCCGATTGTACTTTCCGTGCATACGGTCGGCGACCGGCAGATTTTCCGGGTTGAGGATTTCGGGATTGGCATTGACCGTGACGAGATCCATCAGGTCGAACGTCAGTTCTTCAGAAGTCGGAAGGTCCGGGATTTTGAGGGAACCGGTCTCGGGCTCTCCGTGGTCAAATGGGTTGCGGATCTGCATGGCGGTACCCTGTCTATTAAAAGCACGCCCGGGGAAGGAACGGTCATCGAACTTGCTATTCCAACTTCCTGATTTTAAGAAATTGTTAGGAATTGCAACAGTTTGCCATACTTTCTCATACTTGATCACTGTATTTATGTTAGGACTTGTTGATAGATTTTCCTCAAAATTAATCATAATTGGGGAAAACCGTGTCTGTGTATTCCAGTCGCTTATCCAGCTCTCGCCGTGCTCTTCTATCTACAACGGCTTTGATCTTTGCCTTATCTGTTTTGGGAAATGGCTCTTCCGCCCTTGCCGGGGATGAGGAAGTCAATGGTACCTCTTCAGCACCGTCCTTTACGGCGGGGGCCGGCGGTGACGGCGTTTTGCAAGGCGGTGACCGGATTGTGAATACCGCGCCGGGTGGTGATGCGGCATCCATCAATGTCAACGGTAGTATTACAGTCGATTCCATTCTGGCCGATCGGGATACGCAGTTGTTTCTTTATGACAACAGCTTTGGTGGGTTCCAGGATACTTTGACTGTGACCCACAATGTGGATTTTTCCGCAGGTACCCTGACCATTTCCGGTGGTTCCCAAGATGACAGCACTGTCGAAACCAAAGAAATCCGTTTGACGGTTCAGGGCAATGTAACGTCAACGACTGGTAGCGGATCGGCTGGTGCCAATGATCTGGTCTTTTCCCCCATAGCAGGAGCGGGTGATTCCACTGTCCTGATTCAGGGAAGCACCAATATCGATGGTGAAGTTGTGCTGCGGGGCGGTGATGATCGCGGGGATCTTGAGATCACTTTGGGCGATGGAGATGATGATACATTTTCATCATTGGGCCTCACCGTCCGTGGTGGTGATCGGATTTCTTCAACGGCAGGTGGAGTTACAGCCGTTATTAACGGGGACGGTCGCAATAATGGCGCGGCAATCTCCGTAACTGGAGATACACGTGTTCAGGCCGGTGAGGCGTCCGGCAGAATAGCGCGAATCACCGTCAATGACGATTTTACAGTGAGTGGAAACATTGTCGTTCAAGGGGGCGCCTCTAATGGAGGAGGGTCAGCAAATGCTGATCTGATTGTGAACGGGGATATGAGCGCAAACAGCCTTACGCTCAATCAGGGCACGAATGGAGGCGGTACACCCGGCGGTGCCAATCTCCAAGCACGCGGTAATATTACGGTCAATAGTAATATCCAGCTTTCCGATGCTACAACAAGCAGCAGGGGAGGTCGGATTTATCTGAATGGTGCCGGTGATCAGACGATTAATGTCGGGATTGATACTCTTGGGAATGAGCGAGGGGATTTGCGGGTCGATAATGATACGCATACAGCAACCATTAATGGCAGTGTCGGCTCTGTCTCCGGCAATATGCTGTATTATGTCCAGGTTGGACAATCGACCAGCGGCAATCTGGTGGTTGAAGGAGATCTGGCTGCTCGCGATATCGAAGTTAAGGGATCCACCGCAGGGGCTTCCATACTGGATGTTAATGGCAATGTTAAAGTCGGTAGTCAGGGGTTGACTCTTGATACCAGCGGTTTCAGTTCCGGAGATGATGCCATTGTTCGGTTGGAGGGGAATTTAACCTCCTCTGATCCCACGGCTATTTTGAGTATGGATTCCGGTAGTAACAGTAAGGCAATTCTGGAGATTGACGGATCCGGCGGCCTGCAGACTGTCGATGTCATTATTGAGGGCAATCTCAACAAAGGTGAAATCCTTGTTAAGAGTGGAGCTGAAGCTCTCTTTACCCGATCTATTGGAAATAGCTCTAATAAACGGATTACGCTGTTTACGGTCGAAAGTGGAGCCGCAGCAACCCTCCAGGATGATTTCCAGGCGAGCCGAAGCGGTAACAACTTGGATGGCATCGTCGTAGATGGTATGCTAACACTGGATTCTAACGGCTCTGACGCGCTTGAAGTCGGAACTCAGGTTGGCCGCATGGCGGTTAATGGCACCCTGGCGATACAGGGAACGGAGGATGTCGAGCTTGATCTGAGAGGGGGCGCCAATATCAACGGAAATGTATCCACGACCCTGTCGGGCGGGAAAAATCTTACCTTTGCCAATAGCGGGGCATTGAATTTCGGTGAATCCGGTCCCGCGGTGATGACCTTTGGTAACAGGGTGACTTCCTCTTTTAACTCCGTTTATATCAAGGGCGAGACGACTTTCCTTATTCGCAAGTCCGCAGATTTCTCTCCTAATAATACGGATACGCCGGTCTGGGATTTGGGATCAGGTAATTTCGATGTTGAAAACGGCGAAGTGTTAAAGATCGAGATCGATCCGAACGGCGAGGATTTCTCGAACGGAACACTCATTACGGTTCTCAAAACAACCGGTACCATCACGAATAACGGCACGATCGAGTTGCAGGACAATCCGACACTGACTTTGACGGATGCAAGCGTTGATGCCACCAAAGACAAGACTGTCCGGGTCGGGTTTGCCGGTGGCGGTGTCGATATTGATGGTGCCGATGGAGACGCAGAAGAAGCGCTGGGCGCGGCTATGGCAATCCCTGATCTCGCAACAAAAGACACGGATCTGTCAAATGCTATTGCCGGCCTCGGCGTTGCCCAGACCCAGGAAGCAGGGGAGCAGCTCGCCGGCGATCCAACCTCAGGCGGGGCTGTAAACAGTGCGGTTTCCACAACAGGAACCGTCTCCCTTAACTTCGTGGAAGAGCGACTGGCCATTGAACGGTTCCGGGACGGCATTGGCCGGAAAGGAACCTCTCTTGCCAGATCCGGTCTGACAGATCGTGATACCGCTTTTGCTTCTTCTGCTACCGGCAATGATGACAATTCTCTGGCGGGCGCTCTGATGCAGATGCAGGCCTCGGGGATCTCTTTTAACAGAACCTCCTCTACCGGCTCCGGTGTCTGGTTCCGTCCTTATGTCAGTTATGCGGATCAGAATGAGCGCGATGGTACTGCCGGCTATACAGCCCTGTCACTGGGCGGTGTCGCCGGTTACGACACTCAGGTAACGGAACGTATTCGGGCCGGTGTCGCCGGCGGTTATGTGGATTCCACCATTAAAGGCGAAGATAGCGGTCGCACCCAGAGTGATATTTCCACTTTGCTGCTCGGTGCTTATGCGGATTACAGTTTTGAGAATGGTGCATATATCGACGGTATGGCACTGTTCGGCAAAAATTTCGTGGACAGCAAGCGAAAGCTCACTTTTGGCGGTCTCGACCGAACTGCGCGAGGGGATTATTCATCCGAGCAATATACCATGAGGGTCGGGGGCGGCTATCCGCTGACGGTTGCCGAGGGGCATGTCATAACGCCGACGGCTAATCTGCAATATACCCACATTACCGGTTCTTCCTTCACGGAAAGCGGGGCGGGCGCAGCGAACCGTGATGTTTCACTGGACAGCAGCTCTATTCTGGATCTGACAGTGGGCGCAACCTGGTCTTCTTCGTTTGACGCGGATAATGGATACAGTTTTACCCCGGAAGTCCGGGCGGATCTCAGCTATGATCTGATCGGACAGCAATCTGAATCGACAGTTGCCTTTGTCGGGGGCGGCGCCGGTTTTGCCGCCGAAGGGGCTGACCCATCCCGGCTTGGCGGCCGGATCGGCTTTGGTTTAAGCGCTCAGAAAGCCGGAGAGCCGTGGATCTTGAGTGTTGATTATGACGCTGATATCAAATCCCGTTTCCTCGGACATACGATTAAAGCGGAGCTTCGCTACGAGTTTTGATGAGTATACTGAGAGGGTTTTTGCGCAGAATGCAGGCTCTCTCAACACCCGTCTCACAATAAAATCAATCACTCCGCTCCAGGATTTCGGAGACCCAGGGTAGGTTTTCACGGCCCACAAAGAGCTGACCGGCGACACGATATGTCGGTGTAATGAAAACGGCGTTTTCTCTGGCTGCTTGTTGGCTTTCCCTCAAACGCCGACACTCTTCCTGGAGTTCTTCCATAGAAAGTGTCCGACCGGCTTTGGCTGCCAAAGTCAGGACGGTTTCCGGTTGTCCGAGATCTGCCCCTTTTTCCCAATAAGCATGAAAGGCCTCGCGGATAAAGGGAAGCGGATCTTCCTGCCAGCTATTCAGAACGGCCAGGGCTGGGGTCGTTTCTCCTGGAATTTCCCGGAAATTCAGCGTGAGATCCTGAATGTGAGCATAATGCTCGTGAATATGTTGAGACTGTTCCGCCCTGACCCGGAAATGGCTCTCTGATCTGGTTTCATTTTCTTTGTAAACAGGTACCGGAAGTTGCTCGCTTTCAAAGGCTTTAAACTGCAGGGCAACATCGACCTTTTCAGCCAGATCAATACTAGGCTGTAAAGCGAGATAAGAAGCGGGACATTTAAAATCGATATAAAGCTCAAACATCATCAAATCTCACACGCAATGTCCGGTGCCGCACCAGTCCGGCCCGATAGGTGCCAACGGATGTAGGGCAGGTGCTCGCGTCCAAAGAAGATTTCTTCATCGACGACATAGGTTGGCACGCCGTAAATACCCGCAGGATGTAGTTGCTGTTGCAGATCGTCATGCTTCTGCCGCCCCTCCGTTGCCTGATAGTCCCGGAAGCCCTTTATATCCAGTCCGGCTTCTCGTAGGCATTCTTCCACAACCGTAACATCCTCAATATCCAGCTCCCGTCGCCAGAAAGGAGGGAAAATCGCTCTCAGATAGTCACTCATACGCTTACGGTCCTGTTCCATAACCCAAAGGATTCCAATATTTGCAATGCTGGATTCCCAGATCTTTTCTGTTCCTTTCAGCATATATCCCTGGCGTTCAGCGAAGCGTCTGGCATTCATATAAGCGTATTTGATCCGGGTCCATTGTGCAGGTGTACGATCGGCTTGCACGACCTGTCCGCCCTGTTTTTGAGCGCTCCCCAGATAGCTGGGGATATCGAGAGTGAGAGGACGCCAGTCAATATCGATCCCCAGCTCCGCTTGCAGTTTTAAGGTCGGTTCCATAGCAATAAAGGCATAGGGGCTTTTGATATCCAGATAAACGATGAGTGGATCATCAGACTTCAGAGCATGCATGAGGGATCTCTTCGCAGGGATATTAAGTCATTGTTATTAATTTTTACCGGACGCTAATGGAATATGCTGTTTTTTGCAAGGCATTCTAAAAATCATAAGAGGCGTTTTTCCTCATGCGGATATCCTAAGGTTACTCTTCCAGCCCCGACATCTGACAGATAAACTCTGATAGCGCCTCCACGCCCTCACCCTTTGGCAGATCTGTAAACAGGACCGGTTTTGTTCCCCGGAGTTTGAGGGCGTCTTCTTTCATGCGATCAAGATCCGCGCCTACATGAGGGGCAAGGTCGGTTTTATTGACGATCAGCATATCGGAGCGGGTGATGGCCGGACCGCCTTTGCGAGGGATGTCATCTCCCTGGCAGACGGAAATCACATAAATCGTCAGGTCCGCAAGATCCGGTGAGAAGGTGGCTGCCAGATTGTCGCCGCCGGATTCGATCAGCACCAGATCCAGGTCCGGGTGGCGCTGCGATAATGTGTCGATGGCCTGCAGGTTGATGCTCGCATCTTCGCGGATCGCTGTGTGAGGGCAGCCGCCGGTTTCCACGCCGACAATCCGGTCTTCCGAAAGGGCCTGTCGCCGAACCAGGGCGAGGGCATCTTCCTTGGTATAAATGTCATTGGTCACTACCCCGATGGAAAACCGGCTCCGGAGTGCGAGGCAGAGTTTTTCAGTGAGGGTGGTTTTTCCGGCGCCGACAGGGCCGCCGATCCCGATGCGCATGGGACTCTGGAGAGTTGGTTTGTGGGCTGGTTTTTGTGCAAGAGAGAGGGTCATGATCGGAATATCCGTGTTGTCTGTGTTTCATGCCGCATGGCGGTGATATCGGATAGCAGGCTACAGCCGCCGAGAGCGTCCAGATTAGCGTGGATGGCTTGATCGGCGATCTTCAGGATAAGCGGCTCCAGCGCTGCCTGGATGGCAATCCCCTCCGACTGGCCGAGGGGAACCAGCCGGAGGGAGGCGGCAATAAGGTTGGCGCAAAAAGCATGCAATGCTGCGGGCAGTAAGGCATCAAGCGCAATATCGTTCTGCCGGGCGACGATGCCGAGGATAACGGGTAGGGCAACGTCTTCCCGGAACGGAACCTGTGGACCGTTTTGCCAGGCTCGGCTTGAGGTTAAAAAGGCTCCCCCTTGCGCGGATGTTTCCAGATAGCGCTCCTTCGACGGAGCGAGAGACAGGGCCATATCATTGAG
>DIYE01000177.1 GCA_002428885.1 Alphaproteobacteria bacterium UBA6062 | reverse complement strand
CACCATCTGCACCGTTTCCGGCGTTAAGGTCTGGGTGGCGAGGGAGCCGATGCCGATGCTGATCCCATAGAGGGTGTAGGTGAGGGCGAGGGTTGTGACACCGTTCGCCGCCTGCACACCGGTCTCCACCCAGACCTCGCGTTTTTGCTCGTTAAGCCCAGCCCCCCGGATCTGCACCCAGGAGAGGACGCAGAGGGTGACCAGCAGGCCCAAGAGGCCGATAAAGCCGAAACCGAGCACTTTGGAGAGCCAGTCTCCGATATCGCCCACCGGCATGCTGGAACCCATGGCAAAGAAGGTGATGCCGAGGACGGTGGCGCCCAGCAGGTAACTCACCACCTGGGAGCCCTGCACAAGCTGTTGCGACAAGGGGCGCATGTTACCGCCGTCCAACACGGGCATTGAGGATGTTCTGGCCCGTAACGCCGAGCTGCTCGAACCAGTGATCCATCAGCAGCCGGTCCTTCTCGACGGAGGCATGGACCAGGAAAGTCAGGTCGTAATTGGCGAAGGCGGAGCGCACGACGGGCGTGTTTTTGCCGACCAGGGATTTATCCCGGAGCACCATCCGTTCCAGATCCACCAGGCGGGCCTGATAGGCGGAGATTTTGGTCTGCCTTTCCTGCATGCTGATATCACCGGAGAGCATGAGATCCAGAAGATTGGCTCTTTCCCGCTCCAGGCTTTCCAGGGTTCCGGCCTGGGCCAGGGAGGTGCCGGTGAGGGCCATAAAGCCTGCCAGTAGCAGGGCGATCGGTTTTCTTGTAAACATCTTGAAGTCCTTTCCGAGTTAGGCGCTGACCGAGTTAGGTGCTGACCAAGTTAGTTGCTGATAAACAGATCGACGGTGGAGGTGATGCTGTTCCGTGGCTCATCGACGGCCACCACATCCGCTCCGCTGTCGGCAACGGAAATATTTTCAGCGAGCGCCAGCGCATCAAGGGAGACCAGCTTGGCCATATAGCCGAGCACCATGTCTTCCTGGTCGACGAGCGCCAGTTCCGCCTGGTTGCGGGTGATCATGTTGCGAACGAAATCTTCCTGGGTGACCTCCACCCCGTCGACGGTCGGGGCCTGGTTCATGGGATGATTGTTGATGGCGGCCACCAGATTTTCGATGGCGGCCATGTTATTCGCATATTCGGTGGCATATTTGCTCTGGGTCGTGATGCTGGACTGCATCAGTTCCGTGTCAATCTTGCCGAGCGATCCCTGAAACCGGGCCTGGGCCTGCTTCTGCTGTTCCACCAGCAGGGCTTTTTGCGGGCTCAAGGCCTTTTGGGAGCGGTTCATTTTCGCCAGCAGCCGTTCATAGAGCCGAATGCGCGTCTCGGCTTTTTTGCGTTTAAGGGCCTGCCGCTCCCGGGCGAGAGACAGATAGGCCTGCTTTTCGCCGATCAGCTGATATTCGAGATCCACCTCGATCTCTTCATCGGAGCCGGCGTTTCGCTGCAGGGCCTGTTTAAGGTCCTGCAGGGTTGATTTCTTGTAATCGACCTTTTCATCGGCCTCGCTGATGGCGGCGGCCAGGGTCGATTTGCGAAAATCATTTTCAACGGCGCGGCGCAAATGATCGCCGGGCAGCTTGATCAGTTTTTCACTGGCCCGGGGTGTCCAGGTGGCAGCCTCGGCGGCCACGGGTGCCAGCAGGCCGCCCGCACTTCCCAGCAGGGAAGCGGTGAGGACGAGGGCCGGTAGTTTCTTGAACAAGGTCATATCCGCCTCTCCTAGTTGGTTTTCCAGTGGTTGATGCGGCGCATCTCCCGCTTCACGTCGCGATTGACGTTGAGGGCGACAAACTCGCCGAAGCTCTGCTTGTCAGTGCGCTTGAGGAAGGCTTCCATCGTTTTGATGAAAGAGGTGCCGTCCGCGAAATACAGGTCTTTTTCGGGATGGGCGCGCTTCAGCTTTTCAAAAGCCGTGTTGGCGGCGGCGATATCACCGGCCCGCACATAGTTGAGAACGGCGATGCTGTGCAGCCGCAGGCGCTCATCGACCGGCACCACATGTTCATGGGCTGCAACGCCCACCAGGCATTTTTCGGCGACCTGGGCGCTGGTCAGGTAACCGCCGGGTGATTTCTGCACCCGTGCCTGATCGCTGAGCTGCAGGGCTTCCCGGCGGCAGTCCTGATAATTCTGCAGGCCGGTCATTTCCTGGAAGCGGGCTTGCCGGTATTCGGCGATTTCGGCCGGTTTGGTCGATGGATTGCCGGTGGTCAGGCATCCGGTCAGCGTCACTCCGGCCAGTCCGAGAATGACCATCCGACTTACAGTGTTTTTCTTCAAGGATAGCATGGTTATCTCCTCTCTTGTCAGCTGTTCATCACGCTTGAAAAGCTGGGTTTCGGGTTATGGGGGAAGGTGCCGCTCATCAGTTCGCGGCGGTATTTTTTCTGAAGTTTCAGAACGCGGTTTACATACTTTCGGGTGGCCGGAATGACCCGGGCCCGTCGGCCGGTACCGACGGCGGAACCGCCGTTATACCAGGACAGGGCCAGGTCAACGCGCCCGTCATACTGGCGGATCAGCCGACCCAGAAAATGCAGGCCGACCCGCACATTGATCCGCGGATCCCAGAGCCGGTCCGGATGCAGACCATATTCGTGACGGGCGGTTGCCGGCATGATCTGCATCACGCCGCGGGCGCCCACATGGCTTTCGGCTTTTGCGTTGAAGTAGGATTCCGCATGGGCAACCGCGAGGGCCAGCGAGATGGGCACCCGGAGGTTAATGGCTTCCTCCGCGACCAGATGCTTGATATGGGCCCTTGAATAAGAGGCAGCCTGTGCCGTGCCAAGATTGATCATCAGCATACTGACGGCGAGTAGGCCAAGGGCGATGAGGATGATATATCTCATGGCTTCACCTCGCTTGAGAGGCGATCAATCCAGGCCTGATCCAGCCGGGTGATGATGAGATTGTCCGTCGGGAAATGACGGCGCGCCTCCAGCACCTGCTCCAGCGATGCCCGGGAATCGATGGCCAGAATGACCCGGCTGTTTTTGGCCCGCGCCTTTTCGGAAACCGAGCGGGCGGAAATGGCTTTCAGCCGGTCATTGAAGAAGCGGCCCTGGTGGAAAACCACGATCAGGTCCGTCTGTTCCAGACTGGCAGTACCATCCTGCTGGCTCTTGCTGCCGGAAACCACCAGGGCCTCGATGGATTGCGGGTCCTGCTCGGCGGTTTTCGGGATTGATTCCGCAGGGCTGATCCCCATGGAGATCATGGCGAGCACCATAATGCTGAAGATGCCCATGGCCAGCGCCAGTGCGACCTCGGTCATGGCGCTTTCAGGACCTGTTTCGTGAGCGATATAGGATCTGCTGCGTGACATGGCGGCCTCCTTACCTTCTGTCCCGGCGCATATTCATGACGACGGCACGGGTCAGCCGTCCGTTCACCGGCAGGGCGGAATCCCGCTGATAATCGGAAAGGGCGCGGCGTGTCTGTTCCGTGATAATTCCGTCAACAGGACCGGGCTCATATCCCAGGTCTGTCAGCAATCCTTCCGCCTCCAGAACGATTTCCTCTTTGCGGCTGCGATGGTCAGGATCTACCTGCCGGTCGGAAATGGCGGCGATCCGCAGGGATGAAGGCGGCATATGAAGGGTGCGGGTTGCCCCGAGTAAAGTTCCGCTTTCCACGGCCAGCGCCTGATAGCTGATGGCGACGGAGCGACCCTCTTTATAGGAGGCGCCGATAATCAGGATATCCGCCCGGCTGTTCTCATTCATTTCAGAGAGACGGTGAAGCGCATCATCACCCTTTAGGGAGCGGGTTCCTTCAGCGAGGATCTGCGGGAGAGCCTGGCGGGAGACAATGACAAACTGACCGCTGGCCTTCTCCAGCAGAGCCGCTTCAAACTGTCGGTTAAAAAGGGCCGCCTCAGTCTCTGAAAGGGTGCCTTCCTTGGCTTTTAGCGGCAGGACGGCAACCCTTGGTTTGAGATATCCGTCCCGCGCTTTCAGGGCATTCACATCGGTTTTATGCAGATCCGCTACGATGTCGGAGGCAAGAAGCGAGAATTTTTCTTCGCTGGTCACCGCACCGGCTGTCCTGACGGAGAGCCCGAGCAGGACGGTGCAGAAGAGCAACAGGCAAAAGCCGGTCAGAAGAAGCTCAGAGGCGGTTCTGATATAGAGGCGTTTTCTCATTGTGATGCTCCCAAGGATGATCCGTCAGCTTTTGACGGGAACCCATTTCCCGTTTGAGGTCCGGCAGGCTGTGCCCTTCACCTCTTCTTCATAACCGTCGATAAACACCCACATGGAGTAATCCCGGCAGTCGCGGTTATCGGCGGATTTGAAGGTCCGTTCCGGGGTCATGCTGATCTGGGTACCCGTGTCCGGATTTTTCCAGCTGCTGGTCTCGCCGGTGCGGGTCCGTTCGAGAACATCATTGGCCGCCTGGTGATCCTTCTCCTCCATATTGCGGGCAACATGGCTGCCAAGCACGGCGCCCAGGATCGTCCCGCCGATTGTGGCGGCGACCCGGCCGGAACCCTTCCCCACCTGAGTTCCGGCCAGCCCCCCTAGTAAGCCGCCGATCACACCCCCAATGGTCTGATTGTCAAATCCGATACTTTGATACTGGTTGTGATTTCTGTTGTGGCGATTGTGCCAGCGGCGTTCCCTTTCCCGCTGACGCCAGCGTCTTTCCCGCTCGAGACGGGCGAGGCGGCGTTCGCGCTTACGCTCCCGTTTGGCGCGCCAGTAATCCCTGTTCCTCTGCCATTCCCAATGGTCATACGACATATGGTGATAGCCGTGACCCTTCCAGGGATCTGCCTCGGCTTTACCTGGCTGTAGTGTCAGTGCCAGGCCGAAGACCAGGATACCAATGGACACTGTCCGGGCGGAAAGCTGTTGAATAGACATGATGGAACTCCTGTCTGATGAGGTTGCGGGAACGCGCTGGTTGTTCAGGATCCTGATCCTGGGTGTCACATGCTTTTGGAGAAAATGATCCGAAGATTTCTGGCGAGATCCTTATGCAGCCGGACCGGGTCGTAGGCGTTTGATTTCTGATAGCCGCGATGAGCTACATAGCGGGGGCGTTTCTCGTATAGCTCCATATTAATCCGCCGAATATGGACTTTACCGTCCACCTCGAGCTTCAGGTTCGATAGATTATGTCCGATTTTCAAATGGCGGTTTGGATCCAGAACCACAGCTCGGTTGTTTCTGACGGTGACCCGGTCAACGACCCGGCCATTGGCAATCAGCCGCAATTTTGCTTTGCGGTGGGTCGGTTTCACATAGACGACAATTTTTTCAATGCTTTGACCGGTATGATTTCTGTTCAGCCCGAACATCTTGCGAAGCGGCAGTGTCCGGTTGCGGACTTTCTGTTTGACGGCGATGCTGAGTGTTTCATGAGAAACAACAGTGAACCTTTTGCTGTACTGATCGACATAGTTATTAGGAATGTGATGGTTCCAGTTACGGTCGTATGAGTTTCTGTCTGCCTGAGCGGGTGCCGCAAAAGCGGAGGCGCTGGTCAGTGCGGCAATGAAAAGAGCTTTGGCGACTGTATTTTTCATGGTTCATTCTCCATTTCATAGACAGGTCTGCTGTCCGTGAATGGAAAATGCGTGCTTTCTGTTTTCAGTGATATGCTGGCCCTGTTATTTTTTGTTCAACCACATTAAAATCACATAACAGGCGTGATATTTCACCTTAAGGCATTAAAATATAAAGTGTTTTTATGAAGCTAATACCGATAGGATTGATCAGTTTTTTCGCCTTTGTTTTCATGACCTTGGCGGTTCCCGCCGCACCTGCTTGGGGTGCGTCTGCGGACCTACAATCCACGATCTCACGCCTGAAAAACAATCCTTATTACCGGGGGCGCGTCCTCAGTACCCATATCCGGGAATTCGATGGCCGGACCATTTTTGAGGTGCGGATTCTCAAGAAAAACGACAGGATTGTTATTGTCTATATAGATCCGGAAACAGGAGGCGTTATCGGAGATTCCCTCGGCGACAGGGATAACGGTAAAAAGAAGAAGCGAAAAAGAAGGTAATCCATCACATCATGCGCATTCTTATTGTTGAAGATGATCAGGAGCTCTCGGCCCAAATCGCCGCCATGCTGCGGGAAGAAAATTATGCCGTGGAGACGGCTGCGGATGGTGAGGATGCTCTCGAAATGGGGCTTGAGGGAGCCTATAACGCGGTTATTCTGGATCCCGGCCTGCCGACAATGGACGGGTTTAGTGTTTTGCGCAGATGGCGGGAAGCCGGTCTTGAAATGCCGGTGATTGTCCTCACCGGATCGCGAAAAGATGTCAGTGACATGAAAGAGGGCGTCCGGGCCGGGGCAACGAATTACCTGACGAAACCGGTTGATCTGGAGCTTCTGCTGGACTGGGTGAGGGGGGTCGTTAATTCCGCAGGCCCCAATACCAAAAAGCCGGTTATTGAGCGGGGGGAGCTGCGCATTGACAGTCAAAGCCTGAAAGTCTGGATGGCCGGTGCGCCCGTCAAGCTGACCCCGACCGAATACCGCATCCTTCATTATCTTGCCATTAACAATGCGGGCCCGACATCCGCCGAAGATCTCGTACGTCATAATTTTGAAGGAGATCTGGTGAAAACGGCTCAGGAGGTTCCGGTTTTTATCAGTCGTTTGCGCGGAAAGCTCGGAAAAGCCGCCATAGAAACCATTCTCGGCTATGGATACCGCCTCACTCTCGGCGATGACTGAGGCAGAGGGATGGGGAAGCGTTCATTTAAGAAATTTCTGCCGCGGTCCCTTGTCGGTCAGTTGATCCTCTGGGCGGTTTTACTGACCCTGTTCAGCATTCCCTTTTTCCAGGTCATTTTTACCTCGGCGGTGTCCAGGATTTCAGGGGATGTGGTTGATACGCGTCTTATTGAGTTTGGTAATCAGCTGCGGGGGCACTGGGCCAGTAATCAGGCGTCTTCCATCTCGGTCAATTCCCGCCGCTTTGTTGTTCCCAATACCCGCTTCAGCGGCGGGCC
>DIYE01000283.1 GCA_002428885.1 Alphaproteobacteria bacterium UBA6062 | reverse complement strand
GGGCTGCCGTCAGCGGCCGCGGCAGGGTCGCTTTTATGGGCGGGGATAATCTTGGCGGCGCTGTAGTCGGTAACTCCTGCAACAACCAGATCCGTACCGTTATGCCGGAGGGTTTCGTGTTCATTCATCAGAACGGTAAGGCCGATGCGACGAAACTCGTCAATCCAGGCCTCGGCGCCTGAGTAATATTCGTGATTGCCGGTCACTAGGTAGACCCCGTGACGGGCTTTCAACGTGCCGAGCGGGGCCGTGTCTTCACTTAGCTGATCGACGCTTCCATCCACAACATCCCCGGTAATGGCGATCAGGTCGGGATGCAGGGCATTGACCCGTTTGACAATCCCTCGAACATATTTGCCTTTGATGGTCGGCCCCACATGAATGTCGGTAATCTGGACAATGGTAAAGCCGTCCAGCGCCGCCGGGAGGGTGTTCAGGGGAATGGTCACCGGGACCACTTTCGCCGTTTGCCGGGCGTTCAGAAACCCGACCAGGGTGACACCAAAGGACAGAGTGACGGCCCAGACGGCACTTTCAACGACCCAGGTGTTTCCGTCGGTAAAAAGAAGAGCAATTTCCCGGAGCAGGGTCACCATCAGCAGGGACGAGAACCAGCCGAGGGCCAACGAACCGGCCCATAAAAGGCGATCTGCCAGAGGTTGACGGGTCACAAAAACAGAGGCCAGAATTCCGATGGGAATAAGGATCGCGGCTCCGGCGTAGAGGATGCTCCCCAGGATCTTGAAAGCCAGGTCGATCGGCAGGTTGGGGATCAGCCGCCAGCCGATATAAGCCTGGACAGGAGCAAAGATCAAAAACACCACCAGGGCCACGCGTTTATAAGCCTCATTACTTCGATGGGCTTTCACTTGCTCTTTCTGCTGATCTTTCACCCCGATATCTTGCGTATCTTCAGGCGCTTGCTGTTCAACAACGGGCATAGGGTTTTCTTTCTTCGTTGTCTGTTTTCGGCGTGACAAGGATGACTGTCGGTCATCACGTCCTGACCCTAAGATGTACATGAATAAGCTGCTGATCAAGGAGGAAGAGCTGAAACTTCTGCTGGGAGCGTTTAATCCATCATCCCTTTGGCCTTCGTCATGGCTTTGAGCAGGCGCTTTCGCTTGGATTCCGGCATATCGTCGCCCTGTCGCGCTTCGAGGATCGACAGAAATTGACTTGCCTCGTCCGGTTTTAGATCTGCAATGGTCATTTCGGCATATTTCGGGAGCTGATTGATTGCTGCGACAGCCAGTCGGTTAAAAAGCTCCTCGGTGGCTTTCTGGCTGTAATGCGGTAGCGATCTGAGGCAGATCAGAATCTCGATCGCCTGGTCTTTGGCAATGACCGATCCGTTATCTGCCGCCTCGAGTATTACGTCCAGGCGGTCTGCAACCCGTTCGGGCGACATCTTGCAGGTCTGAGCCAATGCCATCAGCGTTCCCCAGACGATCCGGTTGTTTTTGTTGCTAAGAGTATTAAAAAACACGTCTGTATAGGGTTCAATCAGGTCGGGGCAACGGGATCCGACTTCATAGATCACCTTGATGGCATCCTGTTGATGAGGTTTACTACCAGATTGAAGGATCTCTACGACGACGGCAATAGCGGCATGGTTTTGATCTTGGCACAGCATTTCAGCCAGGGCGATGTTCGGCATTTCTCCCTTAAGGCCGGATGAACAGGCAAGCCGATCAATAATGTCTTGCCGCTTCATGGTGATGTTGATTTCCATCGTTCGAGTTTTGGAATTCCTCTTGTAAAGGCCCAGGCCATAATTTTGGGCATCCCTTTATTGACCAGGGCCTCGACGCAGTGGGCCTGAAACTCTGCAACGGAGACCGTCGGGTGAATGAATTCACCGTCCTGATAACATAGCGAACAATATGTGATGCTGAGCGAGCCGTCTTTTTCTGAACCGCCTCCTTTTGGATCTTTATCCAGCGGCATTCCACAGCTTTGACACCGAGCGGCCATTATAATCTCCTTGCTTGTGAATGAAAATATGGATATTATAAACCATGGTCTATTGTCAATGGTTTGGAAATGCGGATAGGTGAGTTATCAAAGCGGAGCGGTTTTAGTCGCGACGCCATTCGTCTTTATGAACGAAGTGGTCTGATCCATTCAGACAGCCGTGAAACGGATAATAACTATAAGAATTATCCGGACAGTGCGATTTTCACATTGGAAGTTGTCCGGGATGCCCAGGCGGCAGGTATGAGTATCGATGACCTTTCCCTGCTCTTAAGGCAGTTGGAGGACGGCGATCCTGATGACTTTGACGGAGATGCGTTCCTGGCTAAAAAAATAGCGGAAATTGAAGCGCGTATTGAGGCGGCGAGCCGTTTTCTTGAGACCCTTAAACAGTCCCGGGAGGCGCTGGCTATTGCGCCCTTTAGTCACAATTGACAGACGCGCCAGCTCAGCCCAAACCCTTTCGCGCCTCCGCAGCAACCTCTCTCATAGCACATCCCTCAGCATGGTCATTGATCAGACCCATGGCCTGCATAAAGGCGTAAACGGTTGTCGGGCCGACAAATTTCCAACCGCGTTTCTTTAACTCTTTGGAAAGCGTTTTCGATACATCGGACGTTGAGGTTGTTTGCGGTGTCCCGAGGCTTTCAGGCACTGGTTCATAACGCCAGAAAAAGGCAGCAAGAGAGCCTTCCTCCTTTACCATCTCAGTGGCGCGGGCGGCATTGTTGATGGTCGCTTCGATTTTGCCGCGGTGGCGGACGATACCGGTGTCGACCAAGAGGCGGGTGATGTCACTGTCGGTGAAGGTAGCCACTTTGTTGAAATCAAAGCCTGCGAAGGCGCTGCGGAAGTTATCCCGTTTGGCG
>DIYE01000290.1 GCA_002428885.1 Alphaproteobacteria bacterium UBA6062 | reverse complement strand
AACACCTAAGCCACCTCGGCCACCGGACAAGAGCGGCAAGCCAACAGCGACCAGAACAAGGAATAACAGCATGGAGAGAGCTCCGCGTTTCGCCCCCAGAACACCACCCGCCAGCATAACTCCCATGCTCTGAGCCGTGATGGGAACACCGAGAGCCGGAATAGTGATTGGCGGAAAAACGCCAAGAGCGGCCATGAGCGCTGCAAAAAGAGCCACATAAACAATATCTTTGGTATTCATAATTTACTACCTGATAGCGGGCGAAAGGACGCCTGTTCATCCCCGCAAACCTTATGCGACCGCCCCACAAATATATATCAAACAAACAGGTGTACCCGGCTGCTCCCGTACAGCGAAATGTTGGCCTTTTAACGGGAATTTAACCAGCCTGTCCAGCCTTAAATCTGATATCGTTTGTATACGGGCAAGACCCATTTTGCAGTGCAGCAACTTAGTTTAGAATTGAACCCAGTTAAGAACGCTTCGCAATTTCTTCCAACATGACTTCCGTGGCTCCCCCGCCGATTGACTGAACCCGGGCATCCCGTACCATGCGTTCAATGGCTGCTTCGCGCATATAACCAAAGCCGCCATGGAATTGCTGGCAGTCATACATGACTTTATTCACAAGTTCACCGCAGTAGGCTTTGACCATGGACACTTCTTTAACGCAGTCCTGCCCGTTTGAATCCAGCCAGGCGCAATGATACAGAAGCTGACGGCCCGCCTCTACTTCCGCCTGGCGCATGGATAAACGCTGCCGGATAGCGTCTTTGTCCCAAAGTGTTGCACCGAAAGCCTTGCGGTCCTTGACATAATCCAGCGTCAGCTCGATGGCCTTCATGGATTCGCCAAGCGCCTGTGCTCCCAAAACAGTCCGCTCATTCTGGAAATTCTTCATGATGGCGTAGAAACCTTTATTCACATCTCCGAGGACATTGTCTTCGGGAATGCGGACATTATCGAAGACCAGCTCCGCTGTATCCGAAGAACGCCAACCCATCTTGTCCAGTTTGCGGCCAACCGAAAATCCAGCGGTTCCTTTCTCGATAATGAAAATGGTAACACCGCGAGAACCTTTTGCATCAGGGTCGGTTTTTGCGGCAACAAAATACAGATCCGCATGAACGCCGTTAGTGATGAACATTTTGGATCCGTTGATCACCCAGTCAGAACCGTCTTTCACCGCGCGCGTTTTCATGCCGGCAACATCAGATCCCGCGTCCGGCTCGCTCACCGCAACCGCCGTTACCTTTTTTCCGGCGATAATATCCGGCATATAGTGGTCCTTCTGCTCCTTAGTACCCGCATTGGCAAGATGAGGAGAGGCCATATCTGTATGGACAAGCGCTGTGATGGCAAAACCGCCATATGTGGAACGCCCCAGTTCTTCGGCATAAACAGATGCGGCCAGGACATTTTGTTCCGTTCCGCCATATTCTTCAGGATACTGGATTCCAAGAAATCCGAGCTTTCCCATCTTGCGAATGACGTCCCGGGGAACCATTCCGTCTTCTTCCCAGGCATCACCATACGGCTGAACTTCTTCGGCGACAAACCGCTGGATCTGGGACCGCAGTATGTCATGTTCTTCTGTAAAATAGATACTTTTATTCATGTCGCTCATCCTTCAGATAGTCGCTAGGGTCAGGCCCCTATTCGGTTTCCAGGGAAAGAAGCAGGGCGTCTTTCTCGGGCGTGTCTCCAACCTCGTAATGAATGTCCTGCACCGTCCCTGATGACGGAGAAGTCAGCTTCTGCATAAGCTTCATGGCCTCGAAAACAATGAGTGTCTCACCTGCCTCCACAACCTGCCCTTTCTCAACCAGAATATCAGTAATGAGGCCCGGCATGGGGGCATGCAGGCGGTTTCCGCCAGCGCCGCTTTCCTCCAGCCTGCCCAGATATCGTTGTTCCGGGGTAAGGGGCGTTATGACCGTCTGTCGCCCCATCAACTGAAAAAAGACGGCTTTCCCTGCACGCCTTACATCGGCTGTAAAACGAAGGCCATCAATCTCACCCGTCATAGTGCCGTCCCGAAGAACAGCATTCCGGGCAACCAGGCTTTTGGCATCATCTCCGTCTGCCGTAACTCGATACTCCTCCTGACGTCCTTCAATCCTCATGACAGTGAGATCCCCGCTTTCATCCTGAACGGACAGATAACTTGATCCGGTTCGGCCCGAAAGCTCTGTCACTCTCCAGCCGCCAACGCTTCGCCAGGGGCTGTTATCCTTATCCGAAGCAGTTATCAGAAACGCCGCCAGCGCCGCCAGCTTCAAATCCTGTTCAGGAGTTTCAGGAGAGCTCCATCCTTCATCGAACGCACTTTCGAGTGTTCCTGTATGGTGGAGAACGTCTTTAAAATCCGGTAGTTCGAGAATATCGCGCAAGAAAGGAATATTGGTCACCGGCCCGGCAATCCGATACCTGGAAAGCGCTTTTTCAAGGCGACGGATCGCGGCTACCCGATTGTCGGCCGAAGCAATCACCTTCGCGATCATGCTGTCATAATAGTGGGAAACATAACCATCCGATACGACGCCGCTATCGACCCGGATACCCTCTCCATCCGGTTCTTCATAGAGCGTAATCCTGCCGGTTTCCGGACGATAATTCTCCGCTGGATTTTCTGCGGCAACCCGGGCTTCAATAGCGCAGCCGCTGATATGGATATCGTCCTGCGTCATGGGGAGAGGTTCTCCCAAAGCGATTTTCAGCTGCCAGGCGACAAGGTCAATACCGGTAATTTTCTCCGTCACAGGATGTTCGACTTGCAAACGGGTGTTCATTTCAAGGAAGTAAACGGCTTCCCGGGCCGGTTCATACATAAACTCCACCGTGCCGGCCCCTGTATATCCAATCTCCCGACAGAGGGAGAGAGAGGCCTGGTACATTTCCTCGCGAACGGCATCAGGGAGGTTCGGCGCCGGAGCTTCTTCTATAATTTTCTGGTGATGCCGCTGAAGGGAACAATCCCGGTCGAAAAGATGCAGGCAGTTACCCTGTTCGTCACATAGAACCTGGACCTCCACATGCCGGGCCTGCCCGACATAGCGTTCCAGCAAAACAGCAGGATCCCCGAAGACGGCATCGGCTTCCTGCCGGGCCATGGAAAGCTGCTCCTGAAAATGATCCAGGTTATCAACCAGCCGCATACCGCGCCCGCCGCCGCCGGCACTGGCCTTGATCATCAACGGAACACCGATTTCCGCCGCGGCTTCGGTTAGCACGTCATCAGACTGATCATCCCCGTGATATCCCGGAACGACCGGAACCCCTGCGGCGGCGGCAATGGTCTTGGCATCAATCTTCGATCCCATTTTCCCGATAACATCCGGTTTGGGACCAATAAAAACAAGACCGGCATCGCAGCAGGCTGATGCAAATTCTTCATTTTCTGCCAGGAAACCATATCCGGGATGGATCGCTCCGGCCTCGGACTGCCGTGCGGCTTTAATCAGGGCGTCTTTATCCAGGTAACTGAGGGCCGCTTCGGACGGACCGATATACACAGCGCTATCCGCATGAGAAACATATTTGGCATTTCTGTCAGCCTCCGAATAAACGGCGACGGTTTTCAGATCCAGCGCCTGGCAGGCGGCTATAATCCGGACAGCTATTTCGCCTCTGTTGGCGATAAGAACGGTGTCAAAAGACATATTGATATTCCTGATCTACGAAATCTGAAGGTGATCGGGGCTCGCCTGCTACATGCGAAAAACCGGAGAGAACTTATCTTTCTCAGGTGTTGAGCGGGCCAGCGACAGGCACATTCCAAGGATATCCCGTGTCTGATCCGGTGCGATAAGCCCGTCATCCCAGAGGCGGGATGTGGCATAGTAAGGATCGCTCTGCTCCCCATACTGATCCCTGACGGCTTTCTCGATGGCGTCCAGTTCTTCCTGGGGCGCCTCGCCTTCCTTCTGCTTGCTGCGGCGAAGCTCAAGCATCACATTGGACGCAATATCCGCCGACATGGTCGCAACTTCGGCTGACGGCCAGGCAAACAGGAAGTCCGGCCTGAAACCGCGCCCGCACATGCCGTAGTTACCGGCCCCGTAAGAGCCACCGATAATGACGGACAAACGTGGCACACGCGCTGTCGACATGGCGTAAACCATTTTTGCACTATTCTTTGCGATACCGCCTCTTTCCGCATCCGTACCCACCATAAAACCGGTGATGTTATGCAGGAACAGGACCGGAATATCCCGCTGGTCACACATCTGGATAAACTGTGCCCCCTTTACAGACGAGTCAGAAAAAAGGGCGCCGTTATTTCCAAGGATGCCAACCGGTTCTCCATGAATCCTGGCCCAACCGCAGACCAGACTGCCTCCCCATTCCGGCTTAAATTCCTGAAAAGCACTGCCATCCACAAGGCGGGCCACAATTTCACGAACGTCATAAGGAATTTTCCGGTCACGGCTGACAACACCGGTCAGCTCACTCACCGGATAGAGTGGATCCGCAGGTCTCTCGGCAGCAGTTGTCCCTTTACGGATCATATTAAGCTCTGCGACAATTTCGCGAAGTCTGGCCAATGCCTCTTCTTCCGTTGCCGCCAGATGATCACTCACACCGGAGACCCGGGTATGCATGGTCGCCCCGCCCAGGGTTTCACCGTCAACCTCTTCATTGATGGCGACTTTAACAATGGACGGTCCGCCGAGATGGATACGGGCATTCCCGTCCACCATAACCACCTGGTCCGAAAGAGCCGGAATATAGGCACCGCCCGCTGTGCAGCCACCAAAAACGACGGAGATCTGCGGAATACCGGCGGCAGACAAGTTACACTGGCGGTAAAATGTATTCCCAAAATGATCACGATCCGGAAAAACCCGATCCTGCTCCGGCAGATAGGCCCCGCC
>DIYE01000291.1 GCA_002428885.1 Alphaproteobacteria bacterium UBA6062 | reverse complement strand
CGGCGGCTGCGGCGGCTGACCCCAGGAGAGAAGGAAACGACGATGGCAAAATCAAAACCTCGCGTAAAACTGCCCAAAAAAGCGTCTGCGGGCGACGTTATTACGATCAAAACCATTATTTCTCACAAGATGGAATCCGGTCAGCGCAAAGACAAAAAGGGAAACAAGATCCCGCGCCGGATCATCAATAAATTTACTTGTAAGCTGGATGGACAGCAGGTGTTTGGTTGCGATGTGGAACCGGCCATTTCTGCCAACCCTTATTTCCAGTTCAATGCAAAAGTAGAAAAAACCGGCGAGTTTGAATTCATCTGGGAGGATGATAACGGGGAAATCTACAAAAAAACGCAAAAAATCAAAGTCAGCTAAGGCACTGTGCCTGGCAGGAATGCCCTGCCAGGCAGCGGTCTGAGCTTAGTAAACGGGAGGGACAAAATGAGGATCAAGGCACGTACTGCGATCTCTCTGCTGGGGGTCGGTATACTGGCCATCGGCGTGATGACAACGGTGATGGGGACAACCGCAACAGCCGCAGAAGTGGAGCGCAAATCCATTGCGCCGCCGAAAGGACATCCGCTGGACGAAATTATTTCAGGCTATGAATTCCGGGCGCCTGAAACGCAAGGACTGCAGGATGATGATTTTGACAATCCGGCATTCCTGTGGGTTGAAAAAGGCGAGGAGCTTTGGGATACACCGGACGGCAAAGCCGGAAAAGCCTGCTCAAGCTGTCATGAAGATGCCGCGGAAACCATGAAGACGGCTGGTGCCGAGTTTCCGAAATGGAATGAAAGCCTGGGCAAACCGATCAACCTTGAGCAACAGATCAACAAATGTCGCACCGACCAGATGCAGGCTTCCAAATGGAAATGGGAATCAGAACAATTGTTGGCCATGACATCCTTTGTTCGCAGTCAGGCGCGGGGTGTCCCGATGAACGTGCAGATTGACGGGCCCATGGCACCTTTCTTCGAAAAAGGTAAAGAGCTTTATTACAAGCGGGTCGGTCAACTGGATATGGCCTGCTCCAACTGTCATGAAGACAATTACGGAAATCACATCCGATCCGACATGCTCAGCCAGGGCCATACCAACGGATTTCCGACATTCCGCCTGAAATGGCAAAAAGTGGGCTCTTCCCATCGCCGTTTCAAAGGTTGCATGAAAAATATCCGGGCAACGCCTTATAAGGTCGGGTCTGATGAGTTCGTTAATCTGGAGCTTTATATCGGATATCGCGGGCAGGGCCTCCCGGTCGAATCTCCGGCTGTCCGGAACTGATAATGTTTATCTCCCCGTGCCGCCATGGCGTCACGGGGACCGGACCCTGAAAGAGCGGGTCCTCTCCTCACTCTCACTCTTTCAAGGTTGGATACATGTTTTCCCGTCGTGATTTTCTACAGGTTTCCTGCGCTACAGTCGGTCTTCTTGGTTTTGGCAGCAATCTGGTCAGGGCGGCGGCCCACCAGACAGTAACGCAACAAGATCTGCTGGCATTTGAACCGCTCGGTAATGTGACGCTGACCCATATCACGGATATCCATGCTCAGCTCGTCCCCATATACTTCCGTGAACCGTCCATTAACCTGGGTGTCGGGGATATGAACGGCCTGCCGCCTCACATTACCGGGGCAGATTTCCTGGCTAAATACGGGATCGACAAAAAATCCGCCAATGCCTATGCCATGTCGAGTGAAGACTTTGCGGCACTGGCCCAGACATATGGTCGCGTCGGTGGTGTGGATCGTCTCTCCACTCTTCTCAAAGCCATCCGGGCAGAACGGCCGGATAACACGCTTTTCTTTGACGGCGGTGATACCTGGCAGGGGTCTTACACATCCTTGAAGACGGGCGGTGAGGATATGGTCAAGGTGATGAACCTGCTGGCCCCGGATGCCATGACGGCTCACTGGGAATTTACCTTCGGGCAGGAACGCGTCGAGGAACTGGTCGAACAGATCGATTTTGATTTCCTGGCGGGCAACGTCCGGGATACGGAGTGGGATGAGCCGGTCTTTGAAGCCATTTCCTATTATGAAAAAGGCGGCGTAAAAATCGGCGTGATCGGCCAGGCCTTTCCTTACACACCGATCGCCAATCCACGCTATATGATGCCGGACTGGAGTTTCGGTATCCAGGAAGAGATGGTGCAGGGCCATGTGGACAAGGCCCGGGCCAACGGTGCGGAACTGGTTGTTCTGCTGTCTCACAACGGCTTTGATGTGGACCGGAAGCTGGCGTCCCGCGTCAAGGGGATTGATGTGGTTCTGACCGGCCATACCCATGACGCCCTGCCGGTGGCTGTGGATGTGAACGGGACATTGCTGATTGCTTCAGGCAGTCACGGAAAATTCCTGTCCCGTCTGGACCTGGATGTCCGGGACGGCAAAGTCCGGGATTATCGTTATAAACTTATTCCGGTTCTCTCTGACGTGATTGAGCCGGATCCGGAAATGGCGGCCCTTGTGCGGGAAATTCGAGGCCCTCATGACGGCGAGCTTAACCGGGTGCTGGGACAGACGGAAAGCTTGCTGTATCGGCGGGGCAACCTGAACGGTACGTTTGATGACCTGATCTGTGACGCGTTGTTGTCAGAACGGGATGCTGAAATTGCCCTGTCGCCGGGTTTCCGCTGGGGCGCCAGCCTGCTTCCCGGGCAGGATATTACCGTAGATGATGTCTATAACATGACGGCCATTACCTATCCGAACGCCTATCGGAACAGTATGAGCGGCCAGACGCTTAAGACAGTCCTGGAGGATGTGGCGGACAACCTGTTCAATAAGGATCCCTATTATCAGCAGGGCGGTGACATGGTGCGGGTCGGCGGTCTGGGCTATCGGATCAATCCGAATGCAGAGATTGGCAAGCGGATTAGTGACATGACTCTGCTGAAAACAGGGCAAGCTATTGAGGCGGGCAAGGAATATACAGTGGCCGGGTGGGCGAGCGTGAATGAGAATGTGGAAGGTCCGGCTATCTACGACGTGGTCTCTGACTATGTGAGCCGCCAGAAAACCGTGTCCGTCGCGCCACATGATGCCGTAAAGCTGGTTTCAGGCTAGAAAAAGGACCCTTTCAGCCTTCGAAAAATCTGCTTTATGGATTGCGCCGGATGCTGTAATAATATATTCATATATTGCAATGTGTTTAGATGAACATCAGGGAAAAGACAGATGACATCATCGGGAAGACGGGGATTTCTGAAGGGCGGGCTTGCTGCTCTTGGCGGAGGAGCGCTTCTTTCTGCGACAGCTGGCAAGTCGGCGCTGGGCGCAAAAGAAGCCGATATCCGGATTGAAGATTGGAACAGAGATCTTGGAGATGCGGTTATCTCTAATCCTTATGGTATGCCGTCGGAATTTGAAGAGCATGTGGTTCGCCGCAATGTGGAATGGCTGACGGTTACCCAGGAATCATCCGTCAGCTTCACGCCGTTGCACGATCTGGATGGCTTTATCACTCCGAACGGTTTGTGCTTTGAGCGGCATCATGGTGGCGTGGCGCATGTAGATCCCGCAGCTCATCGCCTGATGATCAACGGGCTTGTGGACAAGCCCATGATCTTCACCATGGAAGACCTGATGCGGTTTCCCCGCGTAAACCGTTTCGCGTTTCTGGAATGCGCGGCCAACAGTGGCATGGAATGGCGCGGCGCGCAGCTGAACGGCTGTCAGTTTACCCATGGCATGGTTCACTGCGTGCAATATACCGGTGTGCCGCTCAAATTATTGCTCGAAGAAGCAGGTCTGAAGACCAACGCCAAATGGCTGATGCCGGAAGGGGCGGATTCAGCAGGTATGAACCGGTCGGTCCCCCTGGAAAAAGCCCTTGAAGACTGTATCGTTGCCTTCAAGATGAACGGTGAGGCCCTGCGCCCTGAACAGGGATATCCGCTCCGTCTTGTGGTTCCCGGCTGGGAAGGCAATATGTGGGTGAAATGGCTCC
>DIYE01000323.1 GCA_002428885.1 Alphaproteobacteria bacterium UBA6062 | reverse complement strand
GCAGACCAGTCTTTGAGATGATCCCGCAGCGCGTCCTTCTTATGCTGTGCCCGGTCAGTCCGACCTTCGGAGACATGCCCGCCGGTGAGGGCGGTTTCACTGGCGTAATACAGCTCTCGCAGAAGCTGGCCTTTCCAGCCGTTCCAGACATTGGGGCCAACCGCACGGATATCCACGACCGTCAGGATCAGCAGCAGTTTAAGGCGTTCAGGGCTCTGAACGATCTGAACAAAGTCGCTGACGGTTTTGGGATCGGCAATATCCCGTTTGAAGGAAACATTGCTAAAGAGAAGATGATAGCGGACCAGCCAGGCGACGGTTTCCGTTTCTGAAGGCGATAATCCGAGGCGCGGGCAGAGTTTCTCGGCGACTTCTGCCCCCAGGATGGAGTGATCGCCGCCCCGTCCTTTGGCGATATCATGGAGGAGTACCGCCGTATAAAGCACGTTGCGCGACAGGATTTTCGGCATGATTTTATGGCTGAGCGGGTGTTCTTCCGCCAGTAGACCATCTTCAATCTGTGCCAGGATACCAATGGCCCGGATGGTATGCTCATCCACCGTATAGACATGATACATATCATGCTGCATCTGGGCGACGACCCGGCCAAAATCGGGGATAAAGCGCCCGAAGACCCCGGCTTCACTGAGGCGGCGCAGGGTGGTTTCCGGATCCTTGCGGCTGGTCAGCATTTCCAGGAATAACCGGTTGGCCTCCGGGTTTTGCCGAAGCTTCTTATTGACCAGCTTCAGATTCTGCCGGATGAGGCGAAGGGCATTGGGGTGAACATCATACTGTTTCTGCTGGGCCAGATGAAACAGGCCCAGGATTTTCACCGGATCTTCCTTGAAATCATCCTCAGACTGGAAATCCAGTCGTCCGCCTTCCACAACAAAGCCTTTTATTTTTCGTCTTAAAAGGCCAAAACGCGGGATCGGCAGGCGGCTTTTCTTCTGTTGCTCCGCTTCCAGATTGGCGCAAAAGATCCGGGTCAGATCCCCCACATCCTTGGCCACCAGGAAATAGTGCTTCATAAAGCGTTCCACCCCGAGGGTTCCGGCGTGATCCTTGTAACCGAGCCGGCTGGCCAGCTCCTGCTGCACATCAAAGGTGATCCGCTCTTCCGGCCGATTTGTCAGGTAATGTAAGTGGCAGCGAACTGTTCTGAGGAAGTTTGACGCTTTGGTGAAACGGCGGCGTTCAGCTTCCGTAAAAGCGCCCTGGGCCAGCATGTCCCTGATATCGGTGGTGCTGTAGAGGAATTTGGCAATCCAGAACAGGGTCTGGATATCCCGAAGGCCACCCTTACCTTCCTTGATATTGGGTTCCACCACATAGCGGGAATTGCCGTAGCGATCGTGACGCTCGTCCCTTTCGTGAAGCTTGGCTTCAATAAAGTGCCGGCCGTTACCGGAGACCACATCTTTCAGGAATTTAGTGCGCATTTCCTGAGCAAGATCCTGATCCCCCCAGAGATAGCGTGCTTCCAGCAGGGCCGTCTGAATGGTGATGTCTTTTTTGGCAAGGCGAATACATTCATCAGGCGTCCGGGTGGCGTGACCGACTTTCAGCCCCAGATCCCAAAGCAGGTAGAGACAATATTCAATAACCTGTTCACACCAGGAGGTCTGCTTGTAAGGAAAGAGGAAAAGAAGATCCACATCAGAGAAAGGGGCAAGCTCTCCCCGCCCGTAACCGCCGACCGCCATCAGGGAAAGCTTTTCCTCCGGTGTCGGGTTGCTGAGCGGGTAAACATGAACCGTTGCCACGTCATAAATTGTACGGATCAGCTGATCGATCAAAAAGGAGGCCGCATGCATGGACGGGCGCCCTTTATTATTCTCCATAAAGCGCCGTTTGATTTCTGCCTGCCCGTCAGCGAGGGCCGTTTTTAGCAGAGGCAGTAGAGCACCTCGAAAGTCGAAACTGTCCGGATTATGATCCTCCGCCAGTTCCGCGATACGAGCCACAAGCTTCTTACGGTCAATAATGGCACGCTGATTAGGAATTTTCTCCATAAGGAACTGTCTCTTGCACTTGAAATCGGGCCGTCCTAAGTTTGGTTATATCACAGGATGTGCCAAATTCAGTAACTTCTGCACCTTAACCCTCCCAACCCGGATCTTTTTCACAGAACAATCATGATAAGTGCATTTATAAACGGTTCCTTGGTGGGGGGCGCTTTAATCATTGCCATCGGAGCTCAGAATCTCTTCGTTCTGAGGCAGGGCATGGCCCGGGATCAGGTCCTTATTGTTGTTCTGCTCAGTTCGATTATTGACGGCACTCTGATCACGGCAGGGGCGCTGGGGCTCGGTAGTCTCATCGCCACAGTCCCCTGGCTCGTTCCGGTCGCGAGTTGGGGCGGAGCCTTTTTCCTTCTGGCTTTTGGCAGTCTTTCCCTGTATCGGGCCGGCCGCCCAAAAGAACGGACGGAGGACCCGTCTGAAGAGGTAACATCAAGTTTCAAAAAGGCGGTCATGATGACCCTCGCCTTCGGTTTGCTTAATCCGCATGTCTATCTGGATACGGTGATTTTGCTGGGAGGCATTGCAGCCGGGTATGATTTTTCCGTCCGGCTGTATTTTATGGCAGGTGCTATTGTCACGTCCTTTATCTGGTTTTTCAGCCTGGGTTACGGTGCCAGGGTCCTGACACCGCTGATGCGTCATCCGGCGGGTGCCAGAATACTGGATCTGTTGGTTGCCGTTATGATGTTCGTCGTTGCAGCCAGCCTGATCAGTGATCAGCTTTTCCCTGCATCGGACTGAGAACAGCGACTGTTTGACAGAATGAAATCAGCAATTGTCCCAGAGACCTTGGGGGCAAGCGCCAGATCCGGGTCACCATAGGTCGCCAGGTTGTCGGCCCGGCTTTTGCCGTTTACAGGCTTCAGTAGATGATCGACCGACGGCAGGAGGACCAGCTTAGCGATGGGCAAGGCTTTCTTGAGCTGTCGGGCATCGTCAATCGAAACCTGTATGTCCTGCTCCCCCTGCAGGATCAGAACGGGTTGCTTGATGTTGGCAATCAGTGCGGCGGGATCATACTGCATCAAATCCGTCAGATAGCCCTGAATAGTCGGTGCAAAAAGCTGTTTCAGGGCAGGGTGAACGGCGGATATGTCGGCTTTTTTACCGGCTTTTAAAAGATCGATGATCCTGAAAGCATCGTTCAGAAGCGGCTTGTTGGCCGGGTTGTCAGAGAGTTGTTTTTTGAGAATAACGTCGAGCGGATATCCCGGGCTGGCCATCAGGATAATCCCGGAGACGCCAGGTGTTTTAGCAGCACTTTTCAGCGCGACAAGACCGCCTTCACTATGACCGATCAGCCAGATACAAGCATGGCCTTTCTTCTCTTTCAGCAGTGTTATCCAGGATTTGGTGTCAGCGACATAATCATCGACGATAACCTGATTGGGGTCGGTAACGGCCTGATGGCTGCCAAACAGCCCTCTTTTGTCGATCCGCAGGGAAGCGATACCGGCTTGCGCCAGTTCTTTTGCAAGATATTTGTATGTTGAGGCGCGAATACCAAGTGGATTATTGCCGTCCCGGTCCGTTGGTCCGGAGCCGGGAATGACAAGAGCAACAGGTGCCTGTTCGTTTGTGCTGGGAGCGCGGTAGCTTCCGACGAGAGGGCCAAGAGGGCCGGAAACTGTTACGGTTTCGTCTTTGGCGACCGATAAAAACGAAAAGAAAGAGAAACAGACCGTGATGATGGTGATCATCACGGTCCTGGTCACGTTTATATCAGACGATCGTCTGGCCACCGTCGATAACCATGGTGTGGCCGGTCATAAAGGTTCCTGCTTTGGAGGCCATGAAAACCGCTGCTCCGGCGATCTCGTCGGGCTCGCCAATACGTTTGAGCGGGGCACGGGAGGTCGCTTTCTTGAGGATTTCCGGATTTTCCCAGAGGGCACGGGCAAAATCCGTGCGGATCAGGCCGGGCGCAATGGCATTGACGCGAACATTATCCGGACCATGTTCAAGAGACAGGTTACGGACCAGCTGCATATCCGCCGCTTTGGAAATAGCATAAGCACCCAGCTCAGCCGAAGCCTTCAGGCCGCCAATGGAGGAGACAATAATAATAGCGCCGTCTTTTCGTTCCTTCATTTCCGGCAGGACCATATTGCAGAGCCAGTGATTGGATTTGATATTGGATGACATGATCTTGTCGAAGGCGTCATCCGGGCAATTCATGGACGGGCCGAAATAGGGATTGAGGGCCGCGTTACAGACCAGGATATCGATCTGACCAAGCTTCTGATGGGCTTCATCCACCAGATTTTGAAGGCTTTCCTTGGAATTGATATTCACTGGAATAACAACGGCACCGCCTGTACAGCCTTCCGGCAAACTGTCATTGATTTCTTTGGCAACCTCTTCGCAGACATCGGCCTTACGACTTGAGATCGTGACTTTGGCACCGGCGAGCGCCATTTGCTGGGCGATGGATTTGCCAATTCCCTTACTGGATCCGGTGATGACGGCATTTTTCCCCGACAGGTCGAACATCAGGATTCTCCTATTCTTATCATTGCTTATTGTTGACTGATAATTCCAGATTAGAGGCAAATTGACAATTTGTCATTATCTCCTTGGAGAGAATTTGGAACTTCAATACCACCGCAATGAGGATGGCAGGAGGAAGAGGCCTTTTACGTCGGCAGGAACTCTGCAGCCTCGGAAACAATCTTCTCGACAATCTCTCCGGCCGTTTCGATTTCCGCGACCAGTCCGGCGGCTTCACCAAACCACACGCATGTTTTGTCCGGATCTCCTTCGGCGAAAGCCTTGGCGTATCTGGGACCTTCTTCAGACAGATTTTTTTTCAAAACGGCTTCCTGCCCGTGCCATTGCTGAACAAAGGCGTTTCGCTGAACCCGGGCAGAAAAGCCCATTGGCCAGTTCAGGTTCCGGGCAATATCCGGTACGGTTGTCCGGACAGTGTCGTCACCATTGGCCGACAGGATTGCCGAATGATGGCGGTCAGGAACCAAAGCTTCTTTGGAAGCCCAGAAGCGAGTCCCCATAAGAACCCCGTCTGCTCCCAGAATCCGGGCGGAGAGCAGGCCTCTTCCATCCGCTATGCCGCCTGCGGCGAGCAGCAGCGTATCCGGAGCCTCACGGGCCAGAAGATCTGCGGCTTCCGGTACAAATGTAAAGGTTCCGCGAGAGGCGCCATGGCCGCCGGCTTCACTGCCCTGGGCTACAATGACGTCGGCGCCTGCATCGATGGCATCCCAGACATGATCCATCGTCTGGCACTGACATATGATCAGGGCACCGGCGGACCGGATCTCGTCGATATAGGGGCGCGGGTCTCCGAAGGACAGCATAACGGCCACCGGATTGAATTTCAGGGCATCTGTTAACAGAGAGGGAGATTTGCGGAGTGCCCAGGTAATGAAACCAACACCAACGGGTGTATTTCCTGCCGTTTTAAACTGTTCTTCAAGCCAGGCGGGATCACCGTAACCACCTCCGATCAGGCCGAGGCCACCGGCATTGGTGACGGCTGCAGCAAGCTCACCACCCCCGGCAAAGGCCATAGGGGCGGAAATAATGGGGTGGCGAATTTTGAGTCTGTCCGTCAGTCTGTCCGTTGGTTTCAGCATTGCAGGCCTCCTTTTTCCACACAGACGTTATAAACGCACAGATCATTCTTTAAAAATGAATTTATATGATTGTTAATTCTCAAAATGAGAAAGGTTTTGCAGGGCTTAGTCTGACGGCATCAGTGCTTTCAATTCATAGAGTAAGGCTTGTGACTCCCGGGGCGTCAGGTCATCCACATTGATCTCCCCCAGTTTTTCTTCTACGGCAGACGGGCCTGATGACCCGGTGGGGCCGGAGACTTCTTCCACGACACTGGCAAAGAGCGGCAGGTCATTGGCAAGGCGTGTGGTTGCAGAATTCTGGTCTTTTTCCTCAAGATGGGACAGAACGCTTTCCGCCCGTTTCACAACGGCTTTGGGAAGGCCGGCCAGCTTGGCTACCTGAATGCCGTAAGACCGGTCGGCAGAGCCGCTCCCCACTTCATGCAGGAAGATCACGTCTCCTTTCCACTCCCGGACCATCATACAGTGATTGGAGAGAGAGGAGAGTTTGGCGGAAAGGGCTGTCAGTTCATGATAATGGGTGGCGAACAGGCCGCGGCATTTATTGATATCATGGAGATTTTCGACGGTTGCCCAGGCAATGGAAAGACCGTCAAACGTGGCGGTGCCCCGGCCGATTTCATCGAGGATAACCAGCGCCCGCTCTCCGGCCTGATTGAGGATGGAGGCGGTTTCCACCATTTCCACCATAAAAGTAGAGCGCCCGCGTGCCAGGTCGTCAGCAGCGCCGACCCGGCTGAAAAGCCGGTCTACAACACCGATATGCGCCTTCTTTGCAGGGACATAAGCACCGATCTGGGCGAGAACGGTAATGAGAGCATTTTGCCGTAAAAAAGTACTTTTACCGGCCATGTTCGGGCCGGTCAGCAGCCAAAGGCGGTTTTCATCACTTAACGAACAGTCATTGGCGACGAAACTGCCTTCATGACCGGCTTCAAGGGCCGCTTCGACCACCGGGTGGCGGCCGCCTTCGATATCGAAGGCCAGGCTGTCATCCAGGGCCGGACGGCTGTAATCCCGTTCCGTCGCCAGTTCGGCATGACTGGCCGCCACATCCAGGCTGGCCATGGCTTCGGCCGCGGCCAGGATCTGTTCACCATGAGCCAGGATGAGAGCTGCCAGGGTGTCATAGAGTTCCAGCTCCAGTGCCAGTGCCCGGTCAGCAGCGCGGGAGATTTTATCTTCCAGTTCCCCGAGCTCAACCGTTGTATAGCGGATGGCATTGGCCATGGTTTGCCGGTGGATGAAGTTTTCACCCATATTGTCGGCAAAGCGTGGCGTCACCTCGATAAAGTAACCCAGCACATTATTATGCTTCACTTTGAGGGACGGCACTTTGGCTTCAGCGGAATAATTGGCCTGCAGATTGGCAATATGCCGACGGCTTTCATCGCGCAAGGTTTTCATCTCGTCTAGATCCAGCCGGTAGCCGGTGGCAATAAAGCCGCCATCCCGGGCGAGGAGCGGTAGCTCCGGCGAGAGGGCGCGGGTCAGTTCATCGACAATCTCCGCATGGAAGCCAAGCTGCTCGGAAACGGCTTCGATGCCGCGGATTTCCGTATCCAGTTCACCTTTGGTAAGCGTCGCACGCAAATTGGCGGTTTCTGAAAGGCCGTCACGAATAGCGGCCATATCCCGTGGACCACCGCGTCCCAGCGATAAACGGCTGAGGGCCCGTTCCATATCCGGGCAGCGTCTTAAGATGGTCCGCAAGGCCTCCCGTCGCCCGGCATCGCGGACAAAATAATCTGTCATTTCCAGCCGGTAGTAGATATCCGGAACGGAGGTCAGCGGGCTGGACAGATCGGCGGCCAGTCGGCGTGCGCCGGTTCCGGTAATGGTCCGG
>DIYE01000030.1 GCA_002428885.1 Alphaproteobacteria bacterium UBA6062 | reverse complement strand
CCTGCTGACGGCGAGCGCCGAGGAAAGATCCCGTTCCCGACAGACAGGTGTTTATGATGTAACTGTAACGGACCAGGATGGTCGGACGGTTGCCTTGTTCCGGGGAAATTCCCACACGATCAAGGGCCAGCTGATCCCCGGTCTCACCGCAAAACAAGAAGAAGAACTGAAATGAAAAACGCATATATCTGCGATGCTATCCGTACCCCGATTGGTCGTTATGGCGGCTCTCTCTCCGCTGTTCGGACAGACGATCTGGGAGCCATCCCTCTCAAGGCTCTTATGGAGCGCAACGAAGGTGTCGACTGGTCAAAAGTTGATGATGTCATCTTTGGCAACGCCAATCAGGCCGGTGAAGATAACCGCAATGTCGCCCGGATGAGCTCCTTGTTGGCCGGCCTTCCGGACAGCGCGCCGGGTTCAACCGTCAACCGCCTGTGTGGTTCAGGCCTGGACGCAACCGCTTCTGCTGGTCGCCAGATTATGACCGGTGAAGCTCATCTCACGATTTCCGGCGGTGTGGAAAGCATGAGCCGTGCGCCCTTCGTGATGGGCAAAGCCACAACGGCCTTTTCCAGGAATGCTGAAATCTTTGACACCACCATCGGCTGGCGCTTCGTCAATAAGCTGATGAAAGAGCAGCATGGTACGGACAGCATGCCGGAAACCGCTGAAAATGTCGCGGATGACTACGGCGTCAACCGGGAAGACCAGGATCTGTTTGCCTTGCGCAGTCAGGAAAAAGCGGCACAGGCACAGGAAAACGGTAATCTGGGTGAGGAAATCACACCCGTCAGTATTCCGCAGCGCAAAGGGGATCCGGTTATCGTCGATAAAGACGAGCATCCACGGGCGACAAGCCTGGAGAAGCTCGCGGCCCTGCGTCCCATTGTTCGCCCGGACGGAACCGTCACAGCCGGTAATGCTTCCGGCGTCAATGACGGTGCCTGTGCCCTCCTCCTCGCCTCGGATGAAGCCGTCAAGGATTATAGTCTGACACCGAAAGCCCGGATTGTTGCAACTGCCGTAGCTGGCGTGCCGCCCCGGATTATGGGTATCGGCCCGGCCCCGGCTTCCAAAAAGGTCCTCGCTCTGGCAGGCCTTTCCATCGACGATATGGATGTTATCGAACTTAATGAAGCTTTTGCCGCGCAAGGTCTTGCCGTTACCCGGGATCTCGGTATTGCCGATGATGATCCACGGGTTAATCCCCAGGGCGGCGCTATTGCTCTTGGCCATCCGCTCGGCATGTCCGGCGCAAGGCTTGCGACCACGGCAACCTATCAACTGCAAAGAACCGGTGGTAAATATGCCCTTTGCACCATGTGTATCGGTGTTGGCCAAGGTATCGCCATGATCATAGAAAAAGTCTGACATCTAAGGTGATCAGATAATATCGGAGGAAATATGTCACGCCTAACCCCGCCGCGCAAAGAGGATCTGGATCCGATTGAGATCGCCAGTCGCGACGAGATTTCAAGTCTTCAGTTGGAGCGCCTGAAATGGTCCGTTTCTCATGCTTATGAGAATGTCGCCCTTTTCAGAAAACGGTTTGACGAAGCAGGCGTACATCCCGACGATATCAAGTCTCTCGAAGATCTTGCCAAAATGCCGTTCTGCAAAAAGCAGGACCTTCGGGACCACTATCCATTTGGCCTGTTCGCGGTTCCACGTTCCGAAATCGTACGCCTGCATGCATCTTCCGGCACAACAGGCCGCGCAACAGTGGTCGGATATACCCAAAAGGATATCGACAACTGGGCAGATTTGGTTGCTCGCTGCATCCGTGCCTCCGGCGGCACACGGGATCATATGATCCATGTTACCTATGGCTACGGCCTCTTTACAGGCGGTCTTGGCGCCCATTACGGTGCTGAGCGTCTTGGCTGCGCTGTCGTTCCAATGTCGGGCGGTCAAACGGAACGTCAGGTCCAGATCATCCAGGATTTCCAACCTGAAATCATCATGGTGACGCCATCCTACATGATGGCACTGGCAGAGGAGTTTGATCGTCAGGGTATCGACCCGCGGAAGAGTTCCCTTAAAGCCGGTATCTTCGGGGCTGAACCCTGGAGCGAGGCCATGCGAGAGCAAATCGAAAACCGTTTCGATATTGATGCGCTGGATATTTATGGTCTGTCAGAAGTTATGGGCCCTGGTGTCGCTAATGAATGCCTGGAAACCAAAGACGGACTGACGGTCTGGGAAGATCATTTCTACCCTGAAATCATCGACCCGGAAACCGGTGAGGTTCTTCCGGACGGAGAAAAAGGTGAACTGGTCTTTACCTCCCTCACCAAAGAAGCCTTTCCGGTCATTCGTTACCGGACCGGAGACTTGACCCGCCTCCTCCCGGGAACGGCGCGCTCCATGCGCCGTATCGAGAAAATTACCGGCCGCGCCGACGATATGCTGATTATTCGCGGCGTCAATCTGTTCCCCAACCATGTTGAGGATCTCGTTGTGGCAACAGAAGGCCTCACCGCACATTATGTTCTGGAGGTAACGCGGGAAGGTATTCTTGATGAACTGACC
>DIYE01000047.1:27916-29195 GCA_002428885.1 Alphaproteobacteria bacterium UBA6062 | reverse complement strand
CCGGCGCACCTGTCCTGTTGATTGACGAATTGGACCGAACGGATGAGCCGTTTGAAGCTTATTTACTGGAGGTTCTGTCGGACTTCCAGGTGACGATCCCCGAAATGGGCACCGTCAAAGCCGCTGAGCCACCGATTGTGATCGTCACATCCAACCGGACCCGGGAAATTCATGATGCCCTGAAGCGTCGCTGTCTCTATCACTGGGTGGACTATCCGGATGCGGAGCGGGAAAAGGAAATCATCGCCCGTAAGCTGCCAGATGCAGACAAACGCCTGTCTGAGCAGATCGTGGCCTTCGTACAGAAGCTGCGGCAGGATCCGGGTCTTTTCAAACTGCCGGGTATCGCCGAAAGCCTCGACTGGACCAACGCCCTGACGGAACTCAACGTCATCTCCCTTGATCCAGACGTTATCAACGACACGCTTGGCGTTTTGCTGAAATACCAGGACGATATCAGCCGTGTTCAGGGGAGTGAAGCCGCCAACATTATTGAACAGATCAATACGGAGCTGGAACAATCCGATGACGCGGCACAGTAAACGCAATCTGGTGATCTTCGATATCGACGGAACACTGATGCATTCCGCCGGCCATGACGAAAGCCTGTTTAAAATCGCCCATGAGACCCATGTGGGCGAGGAACTGACCAGTCGGCACTGGGGCAATTTCACTCATATGACCGATCATGCCATCAATACGGAATTTTTTGAGCGTGTACATGGGCGCCCCGGTCATCCGGAGGAAGTCTCTACCATCAAAGCAACCTTCCTGGGTCTGGTGGAAGCCGCTTATGACGATGCACCCCACAAGTTCGAACCAGTTGAAGGCAGCATCCGGGCTGTCGAAACCCTTCTGGAACACCCGGACTGGACCGTCTGCTTCGCGTCCGGCGGCTGGGGTGTTTCATCCTCTTTCAAACTGTCCACACTGGGGATTGAAGCGGCCAAACATCCGGCAGCGTTCGGGGACATCCATTCAGACCGCCTGACCCTTGTCAGTGCCGCTATTGAGGCAGCCAAGGAGCAGGCCGAGACAGAGCAGTTCGATCATATTGTCTCCATCGGTGATGCCATCTGGGATGTGGAAACGGCCAGGATCCTCGGCCTTCCTTTTATCGGTATTGCTTCCTGGATGGCGGCTGACAGACTGGCACACGCCGGTGCTTCCCACGTGCTGGACCATTACGGTGATCTGGATCACTTCGAAACCTGCCTGACTGAGGCTAGAATTCCGGCCTGAGATGATGACAGAAGCTAGGCCGTATACTCATAAATAC
>DIYE01000047.1:0-27863 GCA_002428885.1 Alphaproteobacteria bacterium UBA6062 | reverse complement strand
AGGCCGTATACTCATAAATACAGCATCTTTAGTGCAGAAAACGGCAAAAGGCTGCAAGGAACAGCTTGCCGGATGGGGTGGTTACCCCATCCAAGGGGTGTGACGCGGCAGGCTGAAGCCGTTTTTGCATCCTGCGGACAGGACCGATTTTCTCCTCTGCGGCGTCAGGAAAGCTTGAAAATGCACCACATTTCCTGCACGTTCCTTCCTGGCAGTGAAGAAAATCGCTTCCCGCTAAAGGTACTGTATTTATGAGTATACGGCCTAGAGACAACGGAACCTTCGCCGAGAATATCCTGCATTTTGCCAGGACCCTTCGGCGTGCCGGTATTCCGGTGGGGCCTGGCAGGGTTATCGAGGCGATCCGGGCGGTGGAATGTGCGGGGATTGAGCGGCGGGATGATTTCTACTGGACCCTGCATGCGGTCTTTGTGAACCGTCATGACCAGTGGCCCCTGTTTGACCAGGCTTTTCATATCTTCTGGCGCAATCCGGACATCCTCAAAAAGATGATGGATATGATGCTGCCGACCACCTATCTCGACAAGGTGCAAAGTCAGGAAGATGAAATCGCCAAGCGCCTCTCCCAGGCTCTCGCGCCCTCAGAAGCGCCGGACAGTGCCCAGGAAGATCAAGGCGAGGAAGTGGAGATTAATGCGGAACTGACCACATCCGATAAAGAACTCCTGCAAACCAAAGACTTCGAAAGTATGAGTGTAGAGGAGCTTGAAGAAGCCCGTAAAGCGCTGGTTAGGCTGAAGCTGCCGATCCGAGAGGTTAAAACCCGGCGGCTGATAGCGGATCGCCGGACCGGCAAGGTGGATATGCGCCGCACGCTTCGGGCATCCCAGCGAACCGGCGGAGCCACCATTCCGCTCCGTTTTAAATCCCCGGCTAAACGTCACCCGCCGCTTGTTGTGCTCTGTGATATTTCAGGCTCCATGAGCCAGTATAGCCGTATGCTGCTGCATTTCATGCATGCGCTGACCAATGACCGGGACCGGGTTCATACCTTTGTGTTCGGCACGCGCCTGACCAATATCACCCGCTATATGCGCTATCGGGATGTGGATGAGGCGCTGGACGCGGTCAGTGAAACCGTGGAAGACTGGTCCGGCGGTACCCGCATCGGCGCGACCATCGCCGAGTTTAACAAATACTGGTCCCGTCGCGTCCTGGGTCAGGGCGCCGTTACCCTGTTGATTTCCGATGGCCTGGACCGGGATACGGTTGATGATCTGGGTGTTCAGATGGAACGTCTTCACAAATCCTGCCGTCAACTGATCTGGCTCAATCCCCTGCTCCGCTATGACGGGTTCGAACCCAAAGCGCGGGGGATCAAGGCTATCTTGCCCCATGTGGATATATTCCGTACTGTTCACAATTTGCAAAGCCTGCATGATCTCGCCGAAATCCTCTCGGCCCCGGATCAGAGCCAGGCTGTTCAAAGGAGATTTGTCGCATGAACCAACAACTGGAACAGGCCGACCGCGATGATGTGCTGGCCAACGCCCTGGAATGGAAAGAAGCCGGCAAATCGGTAGCGCTTGCAACTGTTATCCAGACTTGGGGTTCCGCCCCTCGACCGACCGGCAGCCAGCTTGCGGTTGATGACAGCGGCAATATGGTTGGCTCCGTCAGCGGCGGGTGCGTCGAAGGGGCTGTGATACAGGAAGCCCTCGCACTGATGCCGGAAGGCGGCCATAAAACACTGGAATTCGGCGTCAGTAATGATGAAGCCTGGGAAGTAGGTTTGGCCTGCGGCGGCAAGATCCGCGTCTATGTCGAAGCCCTAAACTAGGAAATCTCTCATGGATGTAACGCTTCTCAAGGAATTACAACAGGCTCGCCTGGATAAACGGCAGGTGGTGCTTGCAACAAATCTGACAAATGGGTCAAACAATCTTCTTTATCCATTTGAAAATAAAAACAAAACACCAATCCTTGATGAAGCCAGAACGGCACTCAATACCGATAAACCGCGGGAGATCGAGACGGAAGACGGTACTCTCTTCCTGAATATCTTCAATCCCCCGCTCCGTCTGTTTGTAGTTGGCGCGGTGCACATCGCACAGAAGCTGGCCCCGATAGCCGCTGCCGCTGCCTATGATGTGACGGTGATTGATCCGCGCCGCAGTTTCGGATCGGAATTCCGTTTCCCAGGTATCAATCTGGATGACCGCTGGCCGGATGAAGCGCTGGCTGAGCTGGCACCTGATCGCCGGTCGGCCATTGTCACCCTGACCCATGACGCCAAACTGGATGATCCGGCGCTGGAAGCAGCGTTGAACACGGATGTTTTCTATATCGGAGCCCTCGGTAGTAACCGGACCAACGCCAAGCGCCATCAACGCCTGGACAAGAAAGGCTTCACTGCTGGTGACATGGAACGGATCCACGGTCCTGTCGGCCTGGATATCGGTGCGCAATCGCCGGCTGAGATTGCTATCTCCATCATGGCGGAAATGACGGCGACCCTGCGGGGCAAGGATCTCCCATGAAGTTTGGCCGCCTTTCCTTAAAGGGTGCCGATGGTGCCATCCTCGCCCATGCGGTTGAAGCAGGTTCTCTAGGCCTGCTAAAGAAAGGGCATCTTCTGGATCAGGAAGCACTGGAAGCAATTGCAGCAACCGGGCAAACCACGGTCCTTGCTGCTGTGTTGGAAGACGGAGATATCATTGAAGATGAAGCAGCCGGTGCCATTGCGGCGCCAATGGCCGGGCAGCAGACGGAGATGAGCCCGCCTTTTACGGGCCGCAGCAACCTTCTTTCAAACGCATCCGGCGTTGCCAGGATCAATCGGAAACTCTTGAATAAAATCAATCGGATAGATCCTTCCATTACCGTTGCAACCGTGAGAGATTTCGAGAAGGTGGAACATGGGCAGATGCTGGCAACGATCAAGATTATTCCTTTTTCGGCCGAGCGCTGCCATGTGGAAGAAGCGATAAGTCTTTGCACTTCCGATCCTCTTCCAATGCTTGAGGTGCATCCGTTCACAAAGCAGACGATCGGGGTTATATCCACAACCCTTCCCGCGACCCCGGAAAAGATCATCCGTAAATCCGAACGGGTTCTTGAAGACAGGCTGATTGCTCTTGGAAACCGGATTGACAGACGCAAGACAGTCTCCCACCGGGAAGAGGATCTGGCCGATGCCATCAAGGATCTTAAAAAAGCAGGATGTGACCTTGTCCTGATTTTCGGCGCCTCAGCCATTACGGATCAAAGGGATATCATCCCGACGGCCATCCTGGCGGCAGGTGGTAGCCTTGAGCATTTCGGGATGCCGGTGGATCCGGGAAATCTGCTCCTTCTGGGGCATCTGGACGAGACCACTGTCATTGGCCTGCCCGGCTGCACTCGCTCACCCAAGCTGAACGGTTTTGACTGGATCTTGGAACGTCTGTTGGCTGGCCTTAACGTAACAGCCGATGACATTATGGGAATGGGCGAAGGCGGACTTCTCAAGGAAATTCCCAGTAGGCCCCAACCGAGGGCCGGAAAAACAGGAAAATCAAGTATGCGTAAACCGAAGATTGCTGTTCTGCTGCTGGCGGCGGGTCAGTCTCGCAGGATGGGCCGCGATAACAAGCTTCTGGCTCTCGTTGACGGCAAGCCCATGGTCCGCCATGTAGCGGAGCAGGCCCTGGCCTCTCACGCTGACCATTTGCTAATGGTGACCGGACACGAAGCCGATGAAGTCCTGAAAACCGTCTGGGATCTTGATGTTCCGAGCGTAGATAACCCGGATTATACGGATGGCCTGTCTACCTCCCTTAAACTGGGCTTCCGGGTTTTGCAGGACACTTATGACGGCATTCTTGTCTGCCTTGGAGATATGCCTTTCGTAACGGCAGACACTCTAAACCGCCTGATTGAGGCTTTCGACCCAGAGGAAGGCAGAAGCATTATTGTTCCGACAACCGAAGGAAAACGGGGGAATCCAGCTCTTTTGTCTGCCCAGTTTAAAGATGAGGTCCGGGAAATAAGCGGTGATATGGGAGCAAAAGCGCTGATTTCAGAAAATGAAACCGTCACCTATGGCGTTGAAATTGACAGCCCGAGTATTTTTGCCGATATAGACACACCGGAGATTCTGGCCAAGATAACCAGCCAGACCAAAACAGAGTCCTGAGCTACAGATAAAAGTAGCGACGAGTATGCGGGTATGATTGAAGAACTTTACCAGAAAAACCTGATGCGCCTTGCAGCCGATGCAGACGGTGCCGGCACTATGGATAATCCGGATGCGGAAGGAACGCTCGATAATCCGACCTGTGGAGACAGGATCACCATCCAGGTTCGTTTGGAGGATGGCCGGATAACGGAACTGGTTCACGAAAACCGCTCCTGTATGCTCTGTCAGGCTTCGGCTTCCCTGCTGGCTCGCAATGCGACCGGCCTTTCAATGGATGATGTGGCGCATCTTCAGAGTGTTCTGAAAGAACTGTTTGACGAAAAAACTGCCAAACCGGACCTGCCCTGGGAAGAATTATCCTATTTCGAACCGGTCAAGGATCACAGAAGCCGGCATATATGCGTTCTGCTGCCGCTGAACGCCCTCCACAAAATACTGAGCGAACACCAAAAAAACGGGACATAAATGCACAGAAAAGTCATAAGAAAAAGCCCTTTGCCTGATATCCCCTCACCCTGTACCGGGGTCTGCAGCATGGATATGCAAAACGAGTATTGCGTTGGCTGCTTCCGAACAAGGCTGGAAATCGGCGGCTGGATGCACATGTCCAATGACGAAAAGTTGGCGGTTATCAAGGAGCTGCGTGGCCGCCGCAAAGAGCATAAAAACCAAGCGTAAGGTGACCCTCGACACACCTCGCCACAATGTTGCCTTATTTCAGACCCGTTTTTACCCCACTGTCCGGTTAGTTTCTGATGATCACTACTCTTCAGGAGACAGGGACCAGAAAGATGTATCTGAAAATTCTATCCGCATTGACAGCCACATTTCTCACGGTCCTGTTTTTGATTATGGTGCAAACCGTTCCGTCTGCAACGACGATTGAAGTCGCGGATTATACATTCCTAATCTTCAAGGTGAACTGTCTGGATGGAGAACATTTCCTGACAGGCACGGATCTCAAAAAGATCTGACATTGACCTTATGGAAGCATGCCGGAACGAAGCTGGCATCTGCCTTATAATCCAACAGATTCGTGATTTTTCCCATCGAACGATGTTTTCGATCCTTTCCGGCTGGGTTAATTTTACCTGGCGGGTAATGGTATATAGTCTTCATTTCTGTCAAAATTCGGCTGAATTCTGCCAGCCAGGCAATCCTGCGGACCGCAAGCAGGCTGGTTTTATGGCTTCGTGATAATGGTCACAGACAAGCGTTGATCATATCGTAATATTTCGGTTCGATATATATCGTAATGATATACATATTGTTCTGAGCAAAAACAGGGGCGCATCCCTCTTATCCAGATTGCACCGTCCGTCGGTGCTACCGGTGACACATGAATGTAAAGACGTTATGCCTTGGTATCCTCACGTTTGGGGATGCCACAGGCTACGAGATCAAAAAGGCTTTTCAGGATAAACTGAGTCAGATGTATGACGCGGGATACAGCTCCATCTACCCCGCGCTCAATCAGTTGACCAAAGAAGGGTTCGTGTCTTGCCGTCAGGAAGCTCAGAACAAACGACCGGATAAGAAAGTCTATTCCATAACGACCGAAGGCCGCCTGTTCTTCATCGAAGAACTGAAGAAAAAGCCTGCTGAAGACAAATTTCGATCTGAAGCCCTGACGACGCTGATGTTCGCCCATCTGTTACCGGCACGCACCACTTCGGACCTTATTGATAGCCTTATCGCGTCTTACGAACAATATATTCAGGACCTTTCAACCGATTGTGATATGAAGCAGTCGCATTCGGAGAAATTTTTGTGCGGCATGGGCATCACCATCCGAAAAGCCGCTATCACCTATATGCAGGAAAACAGGCATCTCATTGAAGCTGATGCGCTGCTTAGTCAGCAGGCGGCAGAGTAAATGATGCCAGCTACCAAATTAGTAAAAGGGGTAACCTCGTGAACCGTTCAGTCATCATTGCTACCGTCATCGCAGTTGGCGTAGCCGGCTGGCTTGCATCAGGCCAGTTTAAAGACGAAGCGCCGGAAACATCGACAGCAGAGGTAAAACCGGAGACGGATGTCGCCCCTGCCCTTCAACCTAAAGAAACAGGACCGGTTGAAGTTCAAGTCAAAACCTATCAGGCACGTCCCCGCGCCCAGGAAGTGATCGTCCGGGGCAGGACCGAGGCTTTTAGAACCGTCGAAATCAAGGCTGAAACACCCGGCCGGGTCGTGGAAACCCTGGTAGAACGCGGCCAGCGCGTCAAAAAAGGAGATGTCCTCATCAAATTCGCCGTCAAGGATCGTCTTGCTCAACTGGCGGAAGCCGAAGCGTTGATCCGGCAGCGGGAAATCGAATATAAAGCAGCTAAATCCCTGAACAAAAAGGGGTTCAGCGCAGCAACAACCCTGGCTGGCTCGAAAGCTCTGCTGGACAGTGCCCGGGCTAAAGCCAAATCTGTCCGTATTCTCCTCGACGACCTTGTCCTTCGGGCACCCTTTGATGGCATCATTGAAGAACGTCAGGCTGAAATCGGCGACTATATTAAAGACGGCAACACCGTCGTTACGATCGTCGACGAAAATCCGTTTCTGGTCACCGGCCAGATTTCTGAGTTATTCGTCAATCGTATCAAGGTGGGCGGTACCGGAACAGCGCGCCTGGTAACCGGGGAAGAAGTATCCGGAACCGTTCGCTTTATTGCCAAAACATCCGAAGCAGCAACCCGCACTTTCCGGGTCGAGCTCTTGGTCAATAATGACGATAATCGCCTGAGAGCCGGCGTTACAGCCGAGATGGTTTTTAAAACTGAAGAAGTTATGGCTCACTTCATCTCCCCGGCGGTTCTCACTCTGAATGATGCCGGTGAACTCGGGGTCAGAGCTGTCGCTGATGACAATATGGTAATCTTCTACCCTGTCCAGGTTCTGTCGGATTCTGCGGACGGTGCCTGGATCAGTGGCCTGCCGCACGAAAGCCGTCTGATCACAGTCGGCCAGGAATTCGTTCGGGCAGGCGAGAAAGTGACCTACAACACTGAAACGGCCGGAGCGCAATAATGAACGCCATCATTGACGCCGCGATCCACAGATCCAGAACGGTTATCAGTGCCCTGGTGCTGATCCTGATCGCCGGATTTGTCGCCTATACCGATATTGCGAAGGAATCCGATCCGGATATCAACATCCCGATCATCTATGTTTCCATGACCCATGAGGGGATTTCCCCGGAAGATGCCGAACGTCTTCTGGTCAGGCCCATGGAGATCGAGCTTCGAAGCATCGAAGGCATCAAGGAAATGAAATCCACAGCATCGGAAGGTCATGCTTCCGTCCTGATGGAATTTGAAGCCGGTTTTGATTCTGACGCTGCCCTTGACGATGTCCGTGAAAAAGTGGATATCGCCAAAAAAGAACTGCCGGATGATACGGATGATCCGACGGTTAATGAGGTGAATGTAGGACTGTTTCCGGTTCTGGTGGTGACCCTTTCCGGCGAGCTTCCGACCCGATCTCTGATCCGCATAGCCAAAGACCTGAAAGACGATATTGAAGGTCTTCCCGGCGTCCTTTCTGCCGGTATCGGTGGTGACCGGGAAGAAGTTCTGGAAGTCATCATCGATCCGGTAAAGCTGGAAAGCTACAACATTTCCAATACGGACCTGATCAATGCCGTACAGCTTAACAACAGGCTGGTTGCTGCCGGTTCCATGGATACCGGAAAGGGCCGTTTTTCCATTAAGGTTCCCGGCCTTTTCGAAACCGCCCAGGATGTATTCTCCATTCCTTTGAAAGTTGCCGGTGAGGGTGTTGTTACCCTTGGCGACGTTACCGACATTCGCCGAACCTTCAAGGATGCTGAAAGCTACGCCCGCATGAACGGCAAGCCTGCTGTTGTTCTGGAAATCAAAAAACGTCTTGGTGAAAACATTATTCACACCATTGAAGATGTCCAGGCGCTTGTCCAGGAGGAGCAGAAGCACTGGCCTCCAGGGCTGGAGGTTACTTTCAGTCAAGATAAGTCCCAGGATATTCGGGACATGCTGAAGGATCTGCAGAACAACATTATCAGTGCAATTGTCCTGGTTATGATTGTTGTTATCAGTGCTTTGGGCGTGCGAACAGCCGGTCTTGTGGGTCTGTCCATTCCAGGCTCCTTCCTCATCGGTATTCTGTATCTGTATCTGTTTGGCTTTACCGTCAATATCGTTGTTCTGTTTGGCCTGATCCTCGCAGTCGGTATGCTGGTGGACGGCGCAATTGTGGTTACGGAATTTGCTGACCGTAAAATGGCAGAGGGCTTCGACAAGATGGAAGCTTACGGCCTTGCGGCAAAACGCATGGCCTGGCCGATTATCGCCTCAACAGCGACAACGCTGGCCGTGTTCATGCCACTTCTTTTCTGGCCGGGTGTGGTTGGTGAATTTATGAAATTCCTGCCCATTACGCTGATTACGACCCTGACCGGTTCACTGCTGATGGCTCTTGTCTTCGTTCCAACCCTTGGTTCCGTTTTCGGGCGTCCCGGATCGGTAAACTCCAAGACACTGAGCGCCCTTGCTGCAGCGGAAACAGGTGACATCCGGGGTATCGGCGGCGCTACGGGCATCTATGTCAGAACACTCGGATTTGCCCTGCGTCACCCGATGAAGATTGTTCTGGTGGCGGTTGCAGCCCTGGTCGGTGTGCAGGTTTATTACGCGACCCATGGGAATGGTGTGGAATTTTTCCCCGATGTTGAGCCGGAGATGGCTCTCGCTTATGTCCATGCTCGCGGTAATATGTCGACTTTGGAAAAAGATGACCTGGTTCGGGCTGTTGAAGAAGAAGTCCTGAAATTTGATGATTTCTCCTCCGTCTACGCTAAAACCGGAGGCGGCTCCGATGGACAGGATGTTTCCGAAGACGTGATCGGCGTTATCAATATGGAATTCAAAGACTGGCAGGAACGCAGGCCGGCTGCTGTCGTTTTTGATGAAATTCGGAAAAATACGAAACACATTGCCGGTATTACGGTCGAAGTGCGTAAACCTGACAACGGCCCGCCAACAGGCAAACATGTCCAGATTGAGCTATCGACACGGTATCCCGAGAAACTCGCCCCCGAAATTGCGAAAATCAGGAACCATCTGGAACAGAATGTTGCAGACCTGATCGATCTTGAGGATAGCCGGGCTATCCCGGGCATTCAGTGGCAGATTGAAGTCGACAGAGCTCAGGCAGGGCGTTTTGGGGCCGATGTCACGACGGTTGGAAATACCATCCAATTGGTGACGAACGGGATCAAGGCACATGAATACCGACCTCAGGAAGTAGATGACGAGGTGGAAATTCGTCTTCGTTTCCCGATGAGCTATCGTAGCCTGGAACAACTGGACAATCTTCGGGTCAACACCAAAAACGGCATGGTACCGATTTCAAATTTCGTAACCAGAACGCCACAACAGAAAGTCGGCACGATTAGCCGTGTGGATTCCAAACGGGTCATGACCGTTAAGGCCAATGTCCGCGAAGGCGTACTGGTGGATGAGAAGGTGCAGGAAATCCAGAAATGGCTGGTGGAAGAAGCCAATATTGATCCCGCTGTCAGCTTCAAATTCAAAGGTGAAGATGAAGAGCAGAAGAAAGCCCAGGCCTTCCTTGGGAAAGCATTTGGCGTTGCGCTCTTTATGATGGCGATCATTCTGGTGACCCAGTTTAACAGCTTCTATCACGCCTTCCTGATCCTCACGGCTGTGATCATGTCGACTATTGGTGTCTTTGTCGGCCTGATCGTCACCGGACAACCCTTCGGTATCGTTATGACGGGCGTCGGAGTTATTTCGCTGGCCGGTATTGTGGTGAACAACAATATTGTTCTGATTGATACCTTCGCCCATCTCAGGAAACAAGGTATGGAGGCTATGGAAGCTATCCTGCGGACAGGCGCACAACGTCTGCGCCCGGTTATGCTGACAACGGTTACAACGATCTTTGGTTTGCTGCCTATGACGTTGCAGATCAATATCGACTTCATGACCCGAGACATCGTTACCGGCGCTCCCTCCTCTCAATGGTGGGTGCAGCTATCCACGGCGGTTGCTTTTGGTCTGACCTTTGCGACAGCCCTGACGCTGATTGTAACGCCGAGCCTTCTGATGGTCGGCGCCAATGTGAGCGGCTTCTTCGCGCGTCGCCGGGAACGTAAAGCAGAGATACAACGCCTGAAAACCCAACAGGTTCAACCTGCTGAATGACCGAGAATAATATACCCCCGCTCTGGCGGGGGTATTCATTTACGCAATGCCATTTCCTCGGTAAAACCGATCAGACAATCGAATAATCGATCCCATTCCGGTTCCTGTTCCAGGATGACATGGTTTCGGCTTTCCAGAATATGAAGCTGTGCATCTTTGATTTTCTGCGCAAGCTCCAGCCCCTGCTCCAAAGGTTGGACTGCATCCTGTCGGGAATGCAGGATCAGAGTTGGTGTCCTGATATCGGGTAGTAAATCCGAAACGTCAAACTGATCTACAGTCTCCCTGATCCGGGCTGCCGTCTCAGGCGTCGCAGATAATCTTTGTAACTCTGCCAGCGCATCAATCTGCTCTTGTGTGCCATCAGGAATATAAATCGAAGAGAAAGCTTTCAGGAAATGCCCTCCAGCCTGCCCCCAGCCGGTCCGGATCAAGGTCAACATGGCTTCCGCCTGCTCCCGCTCTACTTGGTTGGCTCGCAAAGACCGGCCGGTAGCGTAGCCTCCCTGCAGGATCAGTTTACTGACACGAGATGGATGCCGGGCCGCATAGGCAACCGCCACGGGCGCGCCCTGCGATGCGCCATACAGGATAAACTGATCGAGGCTGGCCGCATCGACAACTGCCTCCAGATCTTCAACAAACGCCTCCAGATTAAAGCGCTCCGTTTTTTGCTGAGACAGGCCGGAGCCTCGCTGGTCATACCGGAACACCTTGAAATGCGAGCTTAATCGACTCAAAAAAGGCTGCCAGAACAGACTGCGCCAGTCATATTCCAGATGGGTAAGCCAGTGCCCAACCCGCACCAGGGCAGGACCTTCTCCGGAACTCCCGAAAGCTATCGGCGTACCATCCCGGGAATGGCAGTAGCTGATAGACTGCTCAAACGGTTTTTGAGAGATTTTCAGCTGCTGTCCCCCACCCGGTGTCACATCAGCAATAAAGCGGATCCCCTTGCGGGCGACGGTCTGGATACTGTGCTGTTTCTGACCGTCATCTCCGATAGCAGACCGAGCGGCGCTGATTTTGGTATCGATGGCCGCGTCAGACACGATCCGTCCATTCCAGACTTCCGCAATCAACTCATCCCTGCTAATGATGCGGTCCCTATTTCGCAAGAGGAAACTGAGCAAGGCGAAGACAAGCGGTTCGATTTTGACGGTTTCACCATCTACCCGCAGCTCACCTGTCTCTTCAACCAGACAGCAGTTATTGAAAGAAAATGACATTTAACCCCGTCCCCTCCATGACACAGTATAGGCCTGAATGCCTTTGAATAAAAACAGGGTTTCACCAGCCTTTCACCAGATCCCCGCAAGGACTTCCGCTTAAAAGGCAATTAGCTTCCTTTTATCGACAAGCAATGAATGAAAGGAAACGATATGCCGCTGGTCAATATAGAAGTTATCGAAGGCGTTTTCTCTGACGAGGAAAAACGGCAAATGATTGAACAGGTCACCGATACAATGGTCGGTATCGAAGGGGAAGCCATGCGCGGGGTTACCTGGGTGCGGATCCTGGAAGTACAGAGTGGCGCCTGGGGAATTGGCGGCAAAGGACTGACAACCGCCGATGTGCATGCCCTGCAAAAGGGTGAGGTAGAGTGAGATGACCGTCCAGACCGTCGAATTCCCTTCTGAAGGAACTTATCTGCGGGGACGTCTGTATCTCGCAGATACCACGGGTCGCTCTCCCTGCGTTGTGATGGCACATGGCACCTCTGCAACTATCTCCATGGTCATCGACGATTATGCGGAAGCCTTTTATACAGCCGGGATCAGCGTCCTGCTCTACGATCATATCAATTTTGGTAGCAGCGGCGGCGATGACCGGCAGGTTATCAATCCCTGGCTTCAGGGCCGCGGCTACCGGGATGCGGTTCACTATCTCAAGAGCCTTCCCTTTATTGATTCAGGCAGAATAGCGCTATGGGGTGACAGTTATGCGGCCATGGAAGTCCTCGTTGTCGGCGCCCTGATCGATGGTCTGGCCGGGATTGTATCCCAGATACCAGCTTGCGGGATCGCCATGCCACCGGAAACAGCCTCTTCAAACCGGCTGACTATCTTGAAAAACCTGTTTGCAACGGCTGATCTAAATGCGTTGGAGAAGGATGATACCGGTTTTATGCCGGTCGTGTCTTTTGACCAGGCTTCAGCCTCTTCTTTTTTGAAACCGATCCAGGCATATAAATGGTTTATCGGGTTCGGCGGACGTTTTGGAAGCGGATGGGAAAACCGGGTCAGCCGGATTACCCCGAAAACAGATGTGCCTTTCTCTCCTTTTGAAACGGCATCCGCGCTAACAGCACCTGTTCTGTTTATGACCGGAAAGGACGATGAGATGGTTCACTGCAACCCGGATGTCCAACAGGCCGTTTATGAGATGATCCCCACCGAGAAGGAGCATATAGAACTGGATGGCGGACATTTCGGATTGCTTTATCCAGGCAGCCCGATTTTTGAGCGATCCGTCCAGACCCAGACCCGCTTTTTGAAAGGAGTGCTGGGCCTGAACTGACTTAATGCTATTGCAAGCTTCTGTAAAAGCAGACTTTTCGGCCGGTATCATCCTTCGCTTCGGAGATACCGGTCAGGGAAACCGAAGGCCGCTTCGCATAAAGCTGAAAAATTGTCTTGGCATATGTCTGCGTGACCGGCATGGCGTACCAAAAACGGTCACAGCCTTTATAGGTTATCGCGTTTCCACCGGAATCTTGCAGAAACACAACTGTGCCCCGCCGACCATTGGTTCCGGAAACATATTTTGCATTCGCAAGTTTGCCGGCAACCCGACCATTGCTGGCTCCTGCCAGTTTCAAATCCGGAACTGTATCTGCATCCCGGATCGGAGCTTCTGACAGATTGACTTCGTCATAGTAACATTCCCGGCGATTCAGTTTCTTGTCATGTCGAACATTGGTGAAACGAACCTGTTTTTTAATCAGCGGAAGTACTTCTTCCGCCCAACGGTTGAAGTCACCCGGTTTCATCTCAAAATAAGCCGATGGAACCATAATCTGGCAGATCACGTTCCCCGTCCGGAGAGTACTGGCAAGGCGCAGTTTATTCTGCCAGGTCGAATGGATAATCGCGTGGACATTTTTATCCGCTTCCCTGCTGGTTCCGGCTTCTCGAATGGCTTTTTTGGCAACCGCATTACCGCGCGGCGCCGTTGCACTGGCGACGGCTTTGCCACCAGCGGTAATTTCGATCTTCTCAGCGGAACAATAACTGCCGGCAGCCGTTCTTTTAACACCGGTTACCTGAGCATCATATCCAGCCAAACCGCGATAGTAAGATCTGAGATCCTGCCCGTGCGGCCCCTTATCAGGTGCTGTTAGCCAGACAATATTGGCGCAATTCTTCGCTCCTTTGTTATCAGAACGGATATCCTGAAACTGCAAGGTGAGATATTTGCGATTATCCTGAATGGTTGAGGCGACCCCTTTTAGGAACCGTCCCGGCATAACGGAAGAACTGACAAGCCGTCCGACCATATCAAAGACGGCAATATCTTCTTCCTGAAGCGCTTCTGCTGTTTGTACCGTGCAAATCGATTTATGACGGGTGGTCTGAACCCCACCGACTTTCATCATCTTGCGTGTCAGGGCAAGAACTTCCTCATATTTCGCCTTAAGAGCAATGTGATTTAGTTTTCCATACGTGTCGAAAGGCTGCTCAACCGTAGGCAGCAACAGAAAATGCGAGCATTTCGAAGCATTTCCCGCTTCGTCCATGGCAGGAAAAAGCTGGAAAAACAAACCAAAAGTGTTTTTCGTCACCGGCAGCCCAAGCTTTGGCGAAACTTTCTTGACGATCGTATTTCCGGAGGATGGACCCGATAGGGTCTGAGCACTTGATACAGACGCAAACGCAGCTGACGTTACAATACCGAGGGTCAGCAACGCTCCTTTAAGAACGCGGCTCCCTTTCATGACTTTCCTTTCCGAGATTTCAGTCTAGAGCATATTTTATTCAGGTGTTTTTGCTTATTTCTCTTGCTCAGATTTATTGATATCCACCACGTCATCACTGGCCATCTGCGCCTTCCGGGCCTCTTCCCGCTCTAACCGCTTATGAGTGGCAACGGCGAAAGGAATAGTACTCAGATAGACGATGGCAACACCGGTTAGTAACTCCCACGGGTAGCTTGCCATAACTGCGGCCAACCCGCCCACCAGGATCAGGACCGGCATAATGAATTTACGAGGGATACGAACCCGCTTGATGGAGAAGGTCGGAATACGGCTTGCCATCAGGAAAGCCATAAAGAGCAGCCAGCCCGCATTCAGGATACCTGAGGTAAAGATCTCCAAATCGGAATAGAAACTGACAACCATAAACAACAGCGAAATGGAAGCTCCGCCCGGCGCCGCAATACCGGTAAAGTAACGGGATTCCCAAGCCGGGACATCTTCTTCCAGCATGGTGTTAAAACGGGCAAGGCGCAGACCGCAGGATACGGTATAGACAAGGGCAATAATCCAGCCAAAACTGCCAAGTCCGCTATCCAGCGTCCACAGATACAAAACCAGGGCCGGAGCGACACCAAAGCTAACAAAGTCCGAGAGGGAATCCAGTTCAGCACCAAATTTCGTGCTACCTTTCAACAGTCGGGCCATACGGCCATCCAGACCATCGAGAACGCCCGCAGCCAGGATCGCTGCAACGGCCATTTCCCATCGCTCCTCAAGGGCAAAACGCACTGCTGTCAGACCGGCACACAAGGCCAGCGTCGTCAACATGTTGGGGATCAGGGAATTGATCGGGAGTTCGCGAAGTTTCCGGCGCCGACTGAAGGCCATTATCGTACCTCTACCGCAATTGGTGTCTGGTTATCAGCGTTAAGATCCGCAATAACGGTCTCTCCGCCAACCATATTCTGACCGACACCCACCAGAGGTTCAACCCCCTCCGGCAGATAAATATCAGTACGACTGCCAAAACGGATCAGGCCAAACCGTTCCCCGGTCCGGACTTCCTGTCCATCCACCAGGTAACAGAGAATACGCCGTGCGACCAGGCCGGCGATCTGAACAAAAACAACATCCTTGCCGTCTTCTGTCCTGAGATGAACGGCATGTCGTTCATTATCCTCAGACGCTTTATCGAGCGCGGCGTTCAGAAATTTACCGGGACGATACACTTGACGGATAATCGTACCGCCTAGCGGCACGCGGTTCACATGCACGTTGAAAACATTCAGAAACACACTGATGCGCAGCATCGGGTCACTTCCCATTCCCAGTTCCTCAGGCGGAACGGCACGCTCAATCAACTGCACCACACCATCGGCAGGACTGACCATCAGGCCGTCACGGGTCGGAACATGGCGATCCGGATCCCGAAAGAAATAGACACACCATAAAGTCAAAACAAAGCCAATCCAGCCCAAGAAAGGCCAGGTGAACAGAAACAGCAGCAGTGTAATAACGCCAAAGATGCCGACAAAGCGGTACCCTTCCCGGTTAATAGGCACAAGCACTGTTTTTAGCATATCCATGTGTTCGTCTTTCTATAAACTCTTGTGATCTTGCCGTATCCGTATAACGCATGACCGGCTCAAAAAGAACCGTAAATGTGCCGAGCGGATATGCGTCACGTGATCGCGTCGAGTTTTTCCTGATAACTCGCGACTTCCTGTTGTCGAGCCCACATCTCTGCATATTGTCCCTGCTTTTCAAGCAGTTCCTGATGCGTTCCCTTTTCGGCGATATGACCACTGTCCAGCACAATAATCTCGTCCGCATCAACAACCGTCGATAAGCGGTGTGCGATCACCAGAGTTGTTCTGTTCTTTGAAACCTCTTTCAGACTCTCCTGAATTTCCCGCTCTGTCCGGGAGTCCAGGGCGGATGTTGCTTCGTCGAACAACAGGATCCGAGGTGACTTGAGAATAGTCCGCGCTATGGCAACGCGCTGCTTCTCACCGCCGGACAGCTTAAGCCCCCGCTCACCAACCATTGTGGCATAGCCTTCCGGTAGTTTTTCAATAAAGCCGTCGATACTGGCGAGCCGAGCAGCCTCTTCAATATCCTGCTGGCTGGCCTCCGGGCGACCATATCCCACATTATAGCTGATGGTATCATTAAACAGCACCGTATCCTGAGGAACGATACCGATTGCCGCTCGCAAAGACTGCTGGGTCACGTCCCGGATATCCTGACCATCAATGGTCACCTTGCCGCTATTCACATCATAGAAGCGGAACAGAATTCGGGAGATTGTTGATTTACCGGCTCCGGACGGACCGACAATAGCAACCTTCTGGCCGGTTTTCACTTTGAAGGAAACATCGTGAAGGATCTGCCGATTTTCCTCATATCCGAAGTTTACGGCAGAGAATTCAATCTCACCGCCTCCTTCGGGGAGCGGAACGGCATGAGGATTGTCATCGATCTCCCGTCCGACATCCAGCAGCTCAAACATTTTTTCCATATCAACCAGGCTTTGCTTGATTTCCCGATACACAAAGCCGAGGAAGTTAAGCGGCTGTACCAGCAGCATCAGAAATGCATGTGCCGCGACAAAATCTCCAACCGTCATTGCACCAGAGGCAACGCCTTCAGCAGAGATATAAAGGACAAGCACCATGCCCGTGGCGATAATGAAACCCTGTCCGATATTCAGATAGGCCAGCGATGTCTGACTGCGTACGGCCGCTTTTTCGTACCCGGCAATTGCCTTGTCGAAGCGCTCCGCCTCGTGGTGCTCATTGCCGAAATATTTAACCGTTTCAAAATTCAGGAGACTATCGATCGCCTTGGTATTGGCTTCACTATCCTTGTCATTCATCTTGCGCCGGTATTTCAGGCGCCATTCGGTAACGGCGAGCGTGAAATAGATGTAACCGATCAGAGTTGCCGCTGTAATCAACGACATGGCCATCCCATATTCCACCCACATAATGCCGCAGATAAACAGGATTTTCAGCACTGTTGGAATGATATTGAACAGCATGAAACGTAACAGGAAATCAATCCCTTTTGTTCCCCGTTCAATAACCCGGCTCAAACCGCCGGTCTGCCTGTCCATATGGAAACGAAGCGACAGACGATGAAGATGCCGGAATGTCTTCAACGCGACCTGGCGGATCGCATTCTGCCCGACTTTCGCAAAAATCGCGTCTCTCAGCTCCCCGAAGGCCTGTTGCAGCACACGGGCAACACCATAGGCAATGATCAGGGCGACCGGCACGACAACCAGAACATCTACCCCGCCTTCCACCGTTAGATCATCCACCAGGAATTTCAGAATATAAGGGGAATACACGGTCGCAATTTCTGCCGCTAAAAGAAAGCCAAAAGCGATCAAAACCCGGATCTTGAGATCCATTCGATCCTTGGTCCAGATATAGTCCAGCAAATTAACAGCCGTCTTAAAATGGCTTCTTTTCTCACTCTGGGAGTGACTGTCAAATTTTGTCTTATCCATTTTTTCCGGCTCAGATTACGTTGTGTTTTAATTTAGGCAATGTTGCGCGGGGTTACCACAATATTAACTACTTATGTCTATGGTAGTAGTGTGAGGGCCTTCTAATACACCTGAAGGCGTATAGGCGTATTTAAGTACGGGTCGACATTCCAGATGATTGAAGAAAAGATCGAAGCGCAGAATTCAAGTCGTTTTGACACTCTGATCAGTGAAGGTAGCGAAAAACTGGACTGGGCCATCCCAAAAGCCCCGCTATCATTCCGGTTCACATGGGAGAAGTTGGTTTTCTCCGCAAAACTGGACAAAGTTGATGATCACCATCGCCTGAGAATTCTGGGAGACCTGGGTCCCCTTCCTTTTTCAGCGGAAAAACCAAAATTCCGGGAACGCCTACTCAACCTTCTTGCCTGGGATACCGAGGATGAACGGGTTCGATTCGTCCTTGAGCCAAACCGGCACGAGATGTTTCTGATGATTGACGATCGCCTGGACGGAGAGCTGACCGGTCTGAAGCTGATTACATCGGCTGTTATGTCCCTGCTTCATGCCCGTCCCTATATAGAACTGGCAAAAGAAGTCGGCTGGCAACATCCTTCTGATTCCATCCCTAAGGATTTTAACGTCGTTCCTCTAGATAGTTTGGAGCATTACGGCGATGGTAGCATCGGACAACGCGGCCATGACAAAGATCAGGGAGTGAATACTCAAATACTATCTGACGTAGAGCCTGAACCATCTGAAGCGGAACAGCAGAAACGAGCTCCCGATATCGTGGTAAAATTCTCTTAAAAGCGGCATTCTAAACGCCAGATGCAATCATCTCTCTTATCTTCACCGCCTTTTCAAAATGGTCAAGCTTATGTGTTTTTATCCACCATTCGGCCGCTTCCATAAGTAATTCTGGATCATTATTCTTATTGGCAAAAAACGCATAGAAAGAAATGCCAACAGTTTCTCCCTTCTTGCTAATCTTGTCATTACAAATGGAAATTGCTTTCATTCTTAAACTTGATCTCACAATTTACTCTTCCAAATCCGTTTTGTTGGGCACTTGTCACACAGCCTAAACAGCCTGAAATATTACCATCTACTAACTTTTCATTCCTGGAAAACTGACCTCTGAACGCGAAGCCAGTCAGTTCTAGTTTGTTCCACGGTCCGACGGGAGTTTAAAGATCTGTCCCGGGAAAATAAGATCAGGGTCCTTGATCTGGTCCTGATTGGCTTGATAGATCATGGTATATTGCGTCCCTTCCCCATACATCCGCCGGGCAATGCGCCAAAGACTGTTTCCAGGCTGAACAACAGCCCGGATCTCAACCCCGCCTTTTGCCAGAATAACATCATCAGCCGCTTCCCGTTTAAAAGGGATTTCGATACGGGAAATAACTTTGCCTGAAGGATCCAGCTGATCCGCTCTTAACGTATAGTTACCTGCAGGAATTTCGCTGTCCGGCTGGAATGCCCAATTTCCGTCATCATCAACTTTCGCATCACCAACGGGTTTATTCTCCAGATAAATCCGAACATCCCGTCCCGGCGTCCCCTTACCCGAGAGGGCAACATTCCCCTTTTCATCATAATCGATGGCGCCAACAGACAGGTTTTTAGCGGCTTTTAAATCACCTTCAGGCTCCGGGATCTGCAGAAGTTTTGAAACCCGTTTGTCAAAAGCCTGTTTTTCTTCGGTTTTTTCCGCTTTCGGAGCCAATAATGCAATGGCTGGCGCTCTTTTCTCTTCCGCTTGGCTACAATCGGGAACCTGCATAATCACCAGCCGGGCCGTTTCCAGATCTCGGCCATCCGGATTGGTTGCGATGGCATTGATCTTCCTCGCGCCTGGCTCCAAAGGTTCTCCAGACAGAAAGACCCACTCACCTCGGCGACTGGCCTGAACAGTTCCCAGAACCTTGTCTCCCGAATAAATACGAACACGTGCTGTCGGTTCAGCCGTTCCCGCTGCCAGCAACCCACAATTGGCATCAACCCTCACCACGTCAAAACTAGGCGGAGTCATCCTGGCAACGGCTGTATCGGCAGTGTCTTCAGGTCGATCCTGTTTGGTGATGATCTGCGGCTTGGAAGTTGTTCCTGTCTTTTTATCCGTCGCCTTCGCCATAGACGTACTATCGGTAACAGATACGTCTTCATCTTTCTTAGGTTCCGGCTTTTGAGTGATATCTGCCGGTTTCCTCGATACTTCCCTGGCTTCGTTCGGCGTAGCTTTAGAGATTTCACCGGGGGGCGTCTGTTGGCGTGATGTCGTTTCCGGTGCATCTCCCTTCAAAAAGAAAAAGAGTGCACCGCCTGCCAGCAGCAAAATCAAAACCAGAATGCCAAATACCCGCACAGTAACCTCACCCAATTTATTTTGATCAGGGCAGTATGGACCTTTGACGCCACAGACGCAACATATGGGGCTTTATGAGACAGCGATCCGTATAGCAAGATCTTGTGAAACAGATGATTTGGCGATCAATAAACCGGCCCATCCTTTTACAGCCAAAATGGCCCGGCAAAAGATGATGCCTCGTTGATATGACTTACCCAACGCTTCCACCATAAAATGGTATCTGCATAAGACTGCCCTTTGTTATGTTGCGTCCAGGGCCAGTCACTCCCCCAAATTAATCGATTTTGACCGTGAAAATCGATTAATGCCTGTATATAGGGCTCACATTTCCGGGCAGCCTGTTCTGCGGACAGGTTCGGGAAAACCCGGTACGGCGCTGAACATTTTACATAAACACCGTCATGTGGAGGGTTGAGTAAAGCCGGCGACAGATCACCGTTGGGGAGTCCGAAATGATCAACAACAACAGTGCTGATCCGTTGACAAAGAAGCTTTAGTATTGCATCCAAACGAGGCCCTTCGATATGTAATTCAATGTGCCAATTCAGCGCTTCAACATGCTGGAGAAAGCGATTCCATTGTGTGGAGGTCAAATCAGGGACAGGGCGCTGAAAGCAATTTAGCCTTACCCCAACGATCCCATCGGCTTTCATAGCCTCCATAGGCTCTCGCGGTGTTTCAGGATCAAGAACAACAACACCTCTTATATGAAGGTCGTTTTCTTGAAACTGGGTCTGCCGCAAGACATTCAACAGATACCTGTTGTCTGTTCCTAAAAAACTGGGTTGAACCAATAGGGCTCCGCTTAGACCATTCTCTTTTAAAAGATCGCAGTATGTTTCAGGATATGCTTCCTGTGTTGGGGTGTAACGCCGCCCGTCAAGCATTGGCAAATGTGTTGTGAACACATGTGCATGCCCATCAAACATTCGATTTTCCGTCACAGTTTTCTGTTCCGTCATCACAATTTTATTCCTACTTGACTCCTTCAGTCTTATATAAGACTATAAAAATAACAGTGAAGCAAGGAGGCATTTACGTGACGGCAAAAAAAGAGATCGAATTGGCGGGTGACAACCGCCTGCCTCTATACCAACGTTTAGCAGAGACTTTGACATCAGATATTGTTGATCGCGTTTGGCGGCCGGGAGATAGACTGCCTTCTGAGGCAGAGCTGGCCAAGCGGTATAACGTCGCCCCCGGCACAGCGCGTCAGGCTGTCAGTCTACTGGTTGAGGACGGTCTACTGGATCGCCGACAGGGAACAGGAACATTTGTCCGCAAACCCACCTTCGACACATCGCTGTTTCGCTTCTTTCGTTTTCAATCCTCAGATGGTGAACGCCTGATTCCGGAAAGCCGGATTTTACGTAGAGAAGTCATCAAGGCACCTTCAGCAGTATCACGGGCTCTGGCGATTGAACCGGACAGCCTTGTCATCTCTATTTCGCGTTTGCGCCTGATGGATGGTGTGCCGGTCATGGGTGAAGAAATCTGGTTAGATGAAAGCCGTTTTCATTCCCTGATGGATATGGAGGACGCAGAAATAGGCCCCCTTCTGTATCCCATCTACGACACCCATTTTGATCAAGTCGTCGCCCGTGCAAAAGAGTCTCTGACTGTCGATACCGCCGACGATATGCATGCCCGGCTTTTGGATCTTAACAAGGGCGACCCGTTAATCGTCATTGATCGCCTCGCCGTTGGTTTTGATAACAAGCCAATCGAATGGCGGCGTTCACGAGGTCGCGCGGATCGTTTCCAGTATCACATCGAAATAAATTAAATGTCTCAGAAGAGGAGCTTTTCCATGTTCATACGTACTCTAGCTCTGTCGGCCCTTGCCGTTACAGCCTTTGTATCCCATTCAGTCGAGGCCGCACCGCGCGAAGTACGCATCGCAAGCCATGTTTCCTCCTTGTCCCCTCTGCACCAACAATCGGAAATGTTTGCTGCTGAAATCGAAAAGCGTTTACCGGGGCAATTTAAATTCACGCTTTATCCCGGTGGACAATTGGGTAAAGAAAAAGCCCTGATCACTAATGTGAAAGCCGGCTCCCTGGAAATGATCAATGTCGCTTCCGGTATCATGAAGTTAGATAAGAAACTCGGACTGTTTGATCTGCCTTGGCTGTTTTCCGACCGCGAACATGTTCGTCGAGCCATGGGCAGCATATTGGGACAACAGGTGCGTGAACGGATTGAATCCAAGGCCGGTATCAAAGTCGTCGGGATTTATGAAAATGGATTTCGTCATGTCTTGAACAAAGCTCGTGCGATCCATGTGCCACAAGATCTAAAGGGATTGAAGGTCCGTATTTCAGGTGGTAAATTCCGTCAGGGCGTGTTCCAGAAAATGGGAGCCACACCGCAAAAAGTTTCCTGGAAAGAAACCTTCACGGCCCTTCAGACCGGTGTTGTCGACGGTGTCGAAGCCGCCACCTATGGCTTCTACGAACAAAAACAGTTTGAAGTGGCGAAACATCTCAGTCAAACCGGTCACGTCTACACACCCAGCTTCCTGGTTGCTTCCGGTACGTTTTGGAAATCTTTGGACGCCAAGCAACAGCAAGTATTTATCGAGGTCGGTCAAGCGATTACAGATCAGGCCTATGAAGGCGCAAAAGCGCTGGAAGCTAAGTATTTTTCTGAAATGAAGCAACATGTTTCCATCAACACAGTTGATTTACAGGCTTTTCAGGCTGCTACACAAGCCAGCTATGACGAATATGTCAAAAGCCAGGGTGAAGACTGGCTTAAGCTGGTGAAAGACGCCCGATGATCAATAGCATCATCCGTATCCTGGACAGATGCATCGGGGTCGTTGCCGCCATAGCGTTGGCGGCCTCGGCTCTGATGATCCTCATGAATGTGTTCAACCGTTACGTTGTTCTCGGCTGGTTGAGGGAAGCAGGAGAAAGCTCGCATCTCCTCAATTCTGTCTTTGTCCTTACGGATGGTGTCCTTTCCCCCATTAGTGCCACGGCTGACGAAATTCCAGGCCTGTTATTGGTATGGATTGCCTTTTTAGGCGCTTATTTGGCCTATCGCCAAGGCGGCCATATAGCATTCGACCTGGTGGTGGAAAAAATGCCGCCATTTTTCCGGCGGACAGCTATCCTTTTTAAAGACGGTGCTATCCTGACTTTTCTCATCCTGCTTCTGGTTCAGTCTCTGAGAATGATCAAAGTCGATGGAGAAACTGAGATTGAGACAGCCGAAATTGCTCAAGGGTGGTTTATGAGCATCATGCCGCTCGCGGCCATATTGCTTATCATGGCTCTCATTTTGGATATTGTAAAACGCTGGCACACAGCGCGGAGCTTATAATGGCCTGGACTGTTATCATCCTTCTATTTGCTCTCATAATCATGGGCTTTCCCATTGGGTTTGCTCTTATGGTTACAGCGGCGATTGCTATGGCCATTCAGGGTATTGATCTGATCATGGTACCCATACAAATGTATTCCGGTACAAATTCTGTAGTGTTGTTGGCGATACCGTTTTTCATCCTTATGGGTGAATTAATGGGCGCGACCTCCATTTCGGAGCGCATCATCAACCTGGCCTCTGCAATGGTTGGCTGGATCCGAGGCGGCCTCAGCCATGTTAATGTCGTAACCTCCATGTTTATGGCCGAAATGAGCGGCTCTGCCGTAGCGGATGCCGCCGTAATGAGTAAGATATTTGTTCCCAATATGGAAAAGCAGGGGTATCCGCGCACATTTGCCGCTGCTATCACGGCGACCAGCGCAACCCTGGGAATCATCATACCACCGTCTATTCCAATGGTCCTGTATGGTGTAACAACCAATACCTCAATCAAAGAACTGTTTTTGGCTGGTATTATTCCGGGCATTATCCTTGGTGCAGCCTATATGGTGACCAGTTATATATTCGCCCGCCGAGAGGGACACCCGGTCGACACTCATTTTGAATTGCCTCGCCTTGGTAACGCCTTTTTAGGGGCTGCTGTCCCCTTGATGATCCCCGTTATTGTCGTAGGCGGCTTGATTGCCGGCCTTGTAACCCCAACAGAAGCTGCCGCTGTCGGTACACTGGCGGCTTTACTCTTTGGAGTCGTGTTGCGGCGTGATCTGTCTTCGACCCAGTTGGGAGGTTTACTGGTAACGGCTGTGCGACAAACATCTGTGGTTATGATGATCATCGCCGGCTCAGCCGTCCTCGGGCAATTTCTGGCCAATGAACAAATTCCTCAAAAGATCGCCGGGGCTCTTACAAGTCTGACCGATGATCCGATCATGCTCACGTTGCTGATCAACATTTTTCTGCTATTTCTTGGTATGTTTCTGCACGCCTCGGCAGCCATTGTCGTTGTAGTTCCAATGCTGATGCCTGTTGCACAACAAATCGGTATCGACCCGGTCCATTTTGGAGTGATCGTCTGCCTGAATCTTGGGATTGGACAGCAAACCCCGCCTGTCGCTTCAGTCCTGCTAACGGTCTGCTCAACCACAGGTCTGAAGATTGAAGAGGTTATGGGCTATTGCAAGTGGTTCATTCTGGCTATGTTTGTCACGCTGATGATCGTTACCTTCACGCCGGGCACCACGCTTTGGTACCGCTAGGGGCAAGTCCTCAATAACATTCATTGAGCGTTATTTTTTCCCGCGGCTTACCTGATGGTAAATAGGCGCAATAGATAGAAGATAATCGGCCATCGCTTCCCTGTCTTCTTTGCTGAGCCTGGATGTGCCATGCTCAATCACCTCTTCCATACTGCCCTGCACATTATCGAAATCTGGCTTCATTGCCGTTTTTAGAAAATCGGCCAGGTCGGATTTCGACCAGTCGCCGATACCGGTCTCAACATCTGGTGTAATATTGGATACCAGCTCGCCTTCACCGCCATCCGCGGACCCGGCCAGATACCTTTCTTTTTCAGGACCTCCGAAAGCGTTCCTAGGGGTATGGCATTCGCCGCAATGGCCAAGGGCGTCCACCAGATACTGTCCTCTGTCAGTTCCCTCTGATGTAAGGGGGCCCTGTCCTTCTGCAAAATATAGAAGTTTCCATCCCCATTGCAGCCACCGCCAGGAGAAAGGCGCTCCCACATCATGATCTTTATTATCCTGTTGAACTGGTGGAAGGCTTTTCAGGTAAGCAAATATTTTCAGGCCGTCCTTATCGGTTATTCCGGTATAGCTGGTATACGGGAAAGCCGGAAAATAATGCTCTCCTTGAGGGGATATTCCGCGCTTGAGAGCGGCTAAAAACTCATCTCCTGTCCAGCCACCAATACCTGTTTGCACATCCGGTGTGATATTAGGGCTATAAAAGATACCAAAAGGGGTCTTGAGAGGCCGACCACCCGCAAATGCAATACCACCTTTTAAGGTGTGACAAGCCTTGCATCCTGCTGCAGCCGTCAGATATGCCCCCTCTTCAACCGGATCAGCCATAGTCGGAAGACTGACGACCGCGTATCCCCCGATGAGATACACAACTATCGTGAAGCGCCATCCTTTCACGATCTCACCCCAGATCAGTGATCTTTAGGGGACCGGAAAGGTTTATGGCACCCTCCGCATGTCTTTCCTGTTGCGCCAAGCGCTGCGCCGATCGTCGCCTGCTCACCCGTTGAAACCGCTTTAACCAATCCGGCAGCAGCCACCTGGAAATCCCGCGTGACCTTTTCAAACTCGGCTTTCTTAACCCAGATGTCTGGTTTAGATCGGGTTTTCTGACCACCGGACCCTTCCGGGAACAACGCCAGCATTTCTTTGGCTATTGCATTTATAACAGCAGCTTTTTCGTTAAGCTCACGGCTGTAAGCCGTCTCTCCCTTGGCAAAGGCTGCAATGGCCTTCATGTGACCGCCCAACTGCTTCATCTTGGCGATACGACTGTCGGCTTCCGGAATACCTGTTGATTCAGAATGGGCGATACTGTTTCCGATCAGAACAAAAGCCGTTATGCCGCCAAGAATGGCAGCCTTCAACATTGTGGATTTCATTTTCCTTTTCCCTATTGGTCTAGCTCAGACTTGTTTTTAGGTACTTCGCACTCAATCCGGATCGTTCAGATGATCAGACCTCAATTGGGCAGATCAACCGTTAATTCCTTGCCCCCATATCCGTGCTTCTTGTCGCGCGCCCGAATGGTCACCTTCTTAACATGCATGGGAACAGAAAGTTTCATGGAACGGGTGAAGGGCTGCTCGTTTTCGTGCGGATGCATCAGGACACGGGTTCCCAGAATATTGCCCTTCTCGTCAAGGACATCCCATCGGTCTGCATAATGATCCCAACCTTCATCCTCATGCTGCACCGTAACGGAGAAGCGATACATATCCGCATCTGTTTTGGTGATTTTTACATCTAAGACATCTGCTTCACCTGCCAAAACAGGGCTTGACGATAGCAGCATTGCGACGCAAATAGAGAGAGTTGGGATTATCCCTATACGTCTTTTACTCCTGGTGGATACCTTCATGACAAAGATCTCTTCCCTCTGTGTATACTGTGGTTCCAGAATGCCTGCCGATATGGCTTTCAGCGAGGCTGCAAAAGCACTCGGCCATCAGCTCGGAGAAAACAATATCCGACTGGTATATGGCGGCGGGCATGTAGGTCTGATGGGTATTACAGCAGACGCAACTCTGGAAGCCGGAGGAGAGGTTATAGGGATTATCCCCGGGCATCTACATGATATTGAAGTCAGTCACGAGAATTTGACGGAATTGCATGTGGTTGACAGTATGCATACCAGAAAGCAGATGATGTTCGAGAAGTCTGATGCCTTTGTCGTCCTGCCGGGCGGTATCGGCACCCTGGACGAAACCTTTGAAATGATCACCTGGCGTCAGTTGCGTCTCCATGATAAGCCCATCATTCTGGTGAACTATAAAGGATACTGGCAACCCTTTATCGATCTGATGGAGCATATGATCACCCAGGGATTCGTCGAACGGGATGTCTTCACCTATTTTGAGGTTGTTGAAGGTCTGGAAGAGATCCTGCCCGCATTGCAACGCTCACCTGATGCAGAAATACAGCCTGATATCTCGAAAATGTAAGAAAATTCGGTTTTTTTGCTATCCGTAACTTGCGCCCGGCGCAGGCAGTGCTATTTTGCGCGCGTGATACGAAATTTATCAGGCCAAGAAGGATCTAGACATGGCAAAGATTCAAGTCGCTAATCCGGTTGTTGAACTGGACGGAGACGAAATGACCCGGATCATCTGGGAATTCATCAAGAACAAACTCATCCTTCCCTATCTGGATATCGATCTGAAATATTACGATCTTGGTATGGAATCCCGTGATGCTACCAATGACCAGATCACGGTTGATGCCGCTGAAGCCATCAAGAAATACGGTGTCGGCGTTAAATGTGCCACTATTACGCCGGACGAGCAGCGGGTTGAAGAGTTCAACCTGAAAGAAATGTACCGCTCGCCGAACGGAACCATCCGGAATATCCTGGGCGGCACCGTTTTCCGCGAGCCGATTATCTGTAACAATGTTCCGCGTCTTGTACCTGGCTGGACTGATCCGATTGTTATCGGCCGCCACGCTTTTGGTGACCAGTACCGTGCGACAGATCTGCTGATCCCGGGCCCTGGCAAGCTGACCATGAAATACACTCCGGCTGACGGTGGTGAGGAACAGGAATTCGAAATCTTTGATTTCCCGACTTCCGGTGTTGCCATGGGCATGTATAACCTGGATGAATCCATCAAAGGTTTTGCCCGCGCCTGTATGAATTACGGTCTT
>DIYE01000111.1 GCA_002428885.1 Alphaproteobacteria bacterium UBA6062 | reverse complement strand
TGAGACATATGATCGGCAAAGGCTATAAGCGTATCGCATCCATCGGCGCCCGCATGGACCACCGTGTCCGCCGTCGCCGGGACAGCTATCGCGCCATTATGAAGGAAACAGGTCTGTATGATCCCGATCTTGACATCAGCACGGATGATCCTTCTTCCGTAACGACCGGACGCAAGCTTGTGGAACAAATCCTGCCAAAGCACCCTGATATTGATGCATTTTTCTGTCACAATGATGACCTGGCGCTCGGCTGTCTGTTCGCCTGCCAGGCTGCAGGCCTTAAAGTACCGGAGGATGTCGGCATTACCGGTTTCAACGATATGGAATTCATGTCCTCCACCTTCCCACCCCTTACCAGCATCACCACACACCGGTTTGATATGGGAAGGCAAGCCGTTGATCTTGCGCTTCAGGCTGTCGAAAATAAGAATATTCCAGAACGGATTGTCAATCTGGGATATGACCTGGCATTAAGGGAGAGTATTTGAGGCCGGGACAAGCATTTGAGGCCGGGACATGGGCACCCGCCTGTGCTATGAAAGAAGCAATCAAACAAGAATAATAACAATAAGGGGAAATCCCATGCATCTGAAACTGAGTGACGAAGACCGCGCGTTCCAGGAAGAGGTTCGCAGTTTTCTAGCCGACCACTTAAGTGAAGACCTAAGATCAAAAAGCGCTATCCAGGCTTCCATCCGGACGGACCCGGAAACGGCAGGGGAATGGGCGAAGATCCTGGGGAAGAAAGGCTGGCTCGCCTACACCTGGCCAACCTCCATGGGCGGACCGGGATGGGATATCGTCAAGCGCTATATCTTCGAATCCGAATGTGCCCTGGCCGGTGCACCGGCCGTTAACTCCATGGGCTACCGCATGATCGGGCCAATCATCGGTAAATTCGGAACCCCGATGCAGAAGGATTTCTACTTACCAAGGATCATGCAACATGACGATTCCTGGTGCCAGGGTTATTCCGAACCCGGCGCAGGATCAGATCTTGCCTCTCTGCAGACCCGCGCCGTCGCGGACGGTGATGAATATGTTATCAACGGCACCAAAATCTGGACGACGGGCGCCCACTATGCCAATCGCTGCTTCTGCTTGGTCAGGACATCCACCGACGGTAAAAAGCAGGAAGGCATCTCCTTTGTCCTGATCGATATGGACACCCCCGGTGTCACCGTACAACCTATCCTGATGATTTCCGGTGACCACGAACTTAATCAGGTCTTTTTTGATGATGTCCGCATTCCGAAAGCCAACCTGATCGGCGAGGAGAATGACGGCTGGACCGTCGCCAAATATCTTCTGGAGTTTGAGCGCGGCGCTATTGCCTATACCCCAACCTTGAAGGCAGGCCTTGATTCCATTGCCGAAATTGCCGACATAGAATCGTCCGGAACCGGCGGCAAATTAATGGACAACCCAACCTTCGCCAGCAAACTTAGGGATCTGGAGATTCGGGTCATGGCCGCTGAATATACGGAAAAGCGGGCCATGTCCGCCTTGAGCCAGGGACAGAATCCGGGCGCACAATCCTCTATGTTCAAACTGATGGGTTCAGAGTTAGGGCAGGAAATCTCCGAACTGAAGATGGAAGCCATCGGCCACTATGCCCTGCCTTTCCTACCGGAATCCCGCATTCCCGGCAATAATGTCAAGTTTCCAGGGCCGGAACATACCCGGACCGTAACGGCGAAATATCTCAATGGCCGGGCCTCGACCATCTATGCCGGCTCTAGCGAAGTGCAGCGAACAATCTTGTCCAAACAGATTCTCGGCTTATAAAGCCATCCCTTCAAAAAGGGAGTGGAACAACCACTCCCTTTAAAAACCGTAGTAAAATTCCAATAAATATAAATTTAATCAATAATCACAAATAAAAAGAAATATATAAATCAAAATGTATTTTTATAAATACTATTAAGATCTATTTTTTGTATATTTATCTTTCATCAAATCACGTAATTAATATTAATTTAGGTGAAATTTTGTGAGTGTGAAATTATTTCACTTATAATATTTGATTTCTGATCTCCATCCTATATCATTATTTTCAATTCACTTTTAAGATAGTAGCTTTTATTGTCAGTTATTTAGAGAGAACTGACAGAAGTAAAACGAAACAGGATTGGGAGACGATTAGATGAAACGCGTAATAGCCGGTGCCATGATGATGGCCGGCATGACGATGGCCGGAGAAGCAAGCGCAGCTTGCGGTGATATTACGATTGCCGATATGAACTGGAACTCGGCGACTTTCATTGCCCATGTTGATAAATTTATTCTAACCCACGGATATGGCTGTAACGCCGAACTGGTTCCTGGCGACACCATGCCGACCGGCACTTCCATGATGGAAAAAGGGGAGCCGGACATCGCCCCCGAAATCTGGAGCAACTCCATGAAGGAAGCTCTGGACAAAGCTGTTGCCGACAAGCGCCTCAGAATTGCCGGAAAATCCCTTTCCGACGGCGGTGAGGAAGGTTTCTGGGTACCGGCTTATATGGTCGAAAAAGATCCGAGCCTGGCGACCATCAAAGGCGTTCTGGCCAATGCAAAATTGTTCAAACACCCGGAAGATCCGGACAAATCAGCCTTTATCGGCTGCCCGGCCGGCTGGAACTGCCAGATTAGTACCGGTAACCTGTTCCGGGCCATGAAAATGGAAGATGCAGGCTTTGACCTCATTGATCCGGGCTCCAGCGCAGGCCTGTCAGGCTCCATTGCAAAAGCTTACGAGCGCGGTGAAGGCTGGTTCGGTTACTATTGGGCGCCAACAGCCGTTCTCGGTAAATATAAAATGGTTAAAGTGGACTTCGGTTCCGGCACAGATGTTGAACATTTCCGCACCTGTACCACGCAGAATGATTGCGAAAACCCGAAAGCAACAATGTATCCACCGTCACCGGTTCATACGGTAACAACCAGCGCTTTTGCCACCAAAGCTCCGGAAGCTTATGACTATCTGACCAAACGCGCCTTTAAAAATGCCCAGATGAACAGCTTGCTGGCTTGGATGGAAGACAATCAGGCGGAAGGCGAAGTCGTCATGGAGGAATTCCTGAAAAACCATGAGGCGACCTGGACGGCCTGGGTATCTGCGGATGTAGCCGCCAAGGTTAAAAAAGCTCTGTCCGAGCTTTAGAACATCAGGAGGGCCCGTCAGAAATGTCGGGCCCTTTCTTTATTCCAAGACGATAAAATCGGACATTTATTATGGCAGACTCTTCCTGGTTAACGGAATTTCCGGCGATGGACCGTCGGGACCTGACAGGCATCAAAAAGACACTTGATACCGCCTATCGGGAATTTTCCCGCGAATATGGCGACGTTATTGAGTCCCTATTCGATCCCCTTCTCCATTTCCTGGTATGGTTTGAAAAATTGCTGATACAGACGCCCTGGTGGATTGTCATCCTGGTGGTCACAGCAATCGTTCATCTATCGGCCCGGTCCTGGAAGCTGTCTGTCGGTGTCATTATCGCCTTTTCGCTCATTGGCTATTTCGGCATGTGGGACAACACCATGCGGACCATGAGTATCATTTTCGTCTGCACGCTCCTGTCCATTGCCCTCGGCATTCCGATCGGCATTGCCATGGCCCGCTCCGATCGGGTTCAGGCTATCGTCACACCCATTCTTGATGTCATGCAGACCATGCCGGCCTTTGTTTACCTGATACCGGTCGTCATGCTGCTGGGCATCGGCAAGATCCCCGGCGTTATCGCTGTTGTCATCTATGCCATACCGCCGGTTATCCGCCTGACCAATCTGGGCATCCGCCTGGTGGATAAAGAGGTACTGGAAGCCGCAACAGCTTATGGAGCCAGCCCGTCACAGCGCCTCTGGAGCGTCCAGATGCCGCTGGCCATGCCAACCATTATGGCGGGCATCAACCAGACCATTATGATGGCGCTCGCCATGGTCGTGGTTGCCTCGATGATCGGCGTAAAAGGCCTTGGTCAGCCGGTTCTTAAATCCATTACCAACCAGTATTTCACACTGGGTCTCTTTAACGGTCTGGCGATCGTCGCCCTGGCCATTATCTTTGATCGCGTCTCGCAGGCCTATGCGAAACGGACCCAGAAACATATGGAGGGCCTGCATAATGCCTGATCCGCTGATCCGTATTGAAAATCTCTATAAAGTCTTCGGAACGGCCCCCCAAACCGTTATGGATCGGGTGCGAGAAGGTCAGTCTAAAGACGATATCCTGGCTGAAACCGGCCATACCGTAGGCCTGAAAGAGATCGACCTGACCATCGAACGCGGCCAGATTTTTGTCATCATGGGTCTGTCGGGCTCCGGTAAGTCAACCCTGATCCGCCATCTCAATCGGCTGATTGACCCGACGGAGGGCAAAATCATCGTTGGTGATGTGGATGTCATGCAATTGGATCAGAAGGAACTTCAGGAGTTTCGTCGGCACAAGATGTCCATGGTCTTCCAGCGCTTTGGCCTGATGCCTCACAGAACCGTTCTTCAGAACGTAGCCTATGGCCTGAAAGTTCAGGGTATCGCTAAGAAAGAGCGGGAAACGAAAGCCGCCGACTGGTTGGAAACCGTCGGTCTCGGCGGTTATGGCAAACAATATCCGATGCAGCTTTCCGGCGGGCAGCAGCAGCGGGTTGGCCTGGCCCGCGCCCTCTGTACAGACGCCGAAATCCTGCTGATGGATGAGGCCTTTTCAGCGCTTGATCCGCTCATTCGCAGCGAGATGCAGGACCAGTTGATCGAACTGCAGGAAAAACTCCATAAAACCATTGTCTTTATCACCCATGACCTGGACGAAGCCCTGAGACTGGGGGATCGGATCGCTATCCTGAAGGATGGCGAACTGGTCCAGGAAGGCGCCCCGGAAGATATTCTGCTGCATCCTGCCACCGATTATGTGGAAGCCTTTGTAAAAGACGTAAACCGGGCTCGCGCCCTGACCGTCGAGAATGTCATGAAGCCACCGGTCAGCCGCATTACCACCGATACCATTGAGGACGCCCTGAAGCAGATGAAAGGCTTCAAGGATGACTACGGCTATTACGAGAATGAAGACGGTTACCAGGGCATCGTCCTGCAGGAAACCCTGGAAAAAGCCCTGAAAGAAGGTACCCATAAACAGATCCGGGATGACATGCTGGAGGAAGTCCCGCTGATTTCACCGGATTCGGCCCTGGAAGAGATTATTCCGGAAACACTCGGCGCAGACTACCCACTGCCGGTGGTTGGTGATAAGGGAGAATTACAGGGCCGACTGTCCCGTACGTCCCTGGCCGAAGTACTTGGGGGGGAGTAAGCCTCTTTAAAAATGAGACCTCCGCCGCCCTCCTCATTTCCGCTGATATAAGGCGTTTTTTTCCAGCCTTGCACCTGCCAAATTAGACTACTCACTCTAAGGGCTTAGCTCCATCAGCCATGCCTAGTCCTTATTAAGAAGATACCTATGACATACGAGGTATCCATACCGTCGGCAATTAAATATACTGAAAATCTACACCCCCCTGTTCAGACATCTCTCATAAGAGGTAAAATTGGCCAGACTCTCAAATATGCTCTTTGACATAATACACCATTCGACAGTCATTAACTTGATTTCATGTTGTTTTTTTTGGTCGTCAAAAACCCGGAAAACAATAAGAAAAAAACTACAATCTCAGGTCAATGAATCATACCTGATCAAGGTGCATGAAAAAAAAATAGCTAGACTTAGAAGTAAAGAGAAAATCGATATTCTGTTCTTTGTTTTCGATGATGCACTTTGGCCTTACGATGACGTATATACTTGTTTTAAAAACAATGATCGATTTGATACAAAAATACTGATCATCCCTAATCAAAAAATTCCTGAAAAGGAAAGGCTTGATAAAATGGAAATAATTCATCGGAATTTCGTAAACAACGGATATTCTGTTGAGAGTTCTTTCAATCAGGGAGAATATATAAAAGTAGAAAATGCCGATTTAATTTTTTATACCTCTCCCTATGAAATCTCTCTTCCTCAATATTCAATTGAGCATTGGAAGCATAGAGCTTTGACATGCTATGTTCCTTATGGAATTCTGCAAGCTAACCTTCAACAACTTCAATATAATAAACGATTTCACAACTTACTGTGGCGCTATTTCTGTGAAACCGAAATGCACAAATTAATGTCGGAAAAGTACTCTAACAACAAAGGCGCCAGAACCTTTGTAACAGGATATCCCAAGGCAGATCGATTGATCTGTAAATCTCATGTACCTAAAAATCCTTGGCTGAACAAAAACAAAGACGCAGCCAAAGTCATTTGGGCACCTCACCATACAATCGATAATGGCATAGATTTCTCATGCTTCTTACTTTATGCAGAAACTATTAAAAATACGATTGAAGAGCTAGGTGATAGAATACAATTGGCTTTCAAACCCCATCCAAACCTTAGAGCAAAGCTTTATTCGCATAACGAATGGGGAAGAAAAAAGACCGATGAATATTTCAAATTTTGGGAAACATCTCCGAACACTCAGATCGAAGAAGGAGAATATATTGATCTTTTTCTCACTTCCGATGCTATGATTTTCGATAGCGTTTCTTTTATTGCGGAATATTCTCTACTAGAGAAACAGATGCTGTTTACCCTAAAAACCAACGATGTCGGAGAAAAGTTTAACGAATTTGGTCAAGCAGTATTCAAGCAGATCCCTAAAGCCCGTACCAACCAGGATGTTCAGTTATTTTTGGAAAATCCTTTTGATAAAAAATACAGCACACAGATAAAAAAAGCTTCTGCAATAAGCCAGCTCCTTTATAAGGGTAACATGAAGTCTTCTGAAAGAATATATGATCACATAGTGAAGGAGCTATCAAAATAGTAAGCGATAAAAAAACAAGGATCTATGGTGAGATTTGTGAAATTGACTCCCAGAAAGTAAATAATTTCTGGGAGAGTAGGTTCACGTCAGCTGACCCGCTAAGTTCGGTGATGCTTCGAAACGAAAACAAAGATGACATTGCATATAAACGAAACTCACACGAATTCGGAATCTTGTCAGAACTTCTCAATCTTAATGTCAAAGTAGATATACTGGACATTGGCTGTGGTCTCGGACGCATGTATCTTAATTTCAAAGATGCAATTCGCATTTATGACGGTATTGATTTTTCTAAAAACTATGTCGATTTTGCCAATGAAAACTATGGCAGTAAATCAACTTGCTTTCATAGAATGTCTGCTGAGGATATAGACAAGACAAAACTACAAGAGAGATATGATATTATTATTGTCAATGGCTTGTGCGTGTATATTAATGATGATGGCGTTACAGCATTGCTGGAAACAGTCAATAATCTATCCTCAGAAAATACAAAGCTCTATTTCAGAGAATCCATATCAACGATTAACAAACGATTGACACTGAAAGATTTTAAATCAGACGAATTAAATACAGATTACCATGCCATATATAGAACTAGTGATGAGTATGATACAATCTTGGGCAACTCTCTAACTGATTTTGAAAATATAAAAAGTGATTTGCTACTAGACGAGGCATTGGGAGCGCGCGCAGAAACAAATCAGCGCTACTGGTTCATGATAAAAAAAGCCCTTTAGGTATAGTGAAAATGGTCGAAACAGAGAAAAAGAAATTAGCGTTTTGTTTTGATTTGGACAGCACGGTCACAACAAAAGAGATTTTACCGCAGCTAGCGAAGAAGCTAGAAGTTGAAGACGATATGAAGCTCGTTACGGAATTGACGATGCGGGGCGAAATACCTTTCGAAAATTCCTTTAACCTGCGTATTAAATTACTGTCGCTCTTATCTTTAAGAGAATCGGTGGAGATTATTAATGAAACTCCGTTGAGCCATTCAATTGTCTCGTTCATAAAAGAAAATATCGAAGACTGCTACATAATAACAGGCAACTTAGATTGCTATATAACTGAGCTGATTGAGACAAAAATCGGATGCAAATTCTTCTGTTCAAAAGGAGAAATTGTCGATGGGCGTTTGAAGGGCGTCAAAGAAATTATAAACAAGGCTGAGATTGTTTCATCTATCAAAAGTCAATACCAAAAGGTTATCACGATCGGTGACGGCAGCAATGATATTGAGATGACAAAAGTCGCAGATTTTGGAATTGCCTTTTCCGGAATCCGCCCGTCCCCGGAGACACTGCTGGACGTTGCAGACTATTGTGTCGAAAACGACGTACAACTCCTAGACGTCCTCAATACCTTAAAAGACAAACATAGCAATAACAGCGAGACCCAGAGAGGCCAAACTGTCCTTATTCCAGGTGTCTTCGATCTATTCCATTTAGGACATTTCAATGTTTTAAAAAGAGCGAGCTTGCAAGGAGATAGCTTGACCGTCGCCATTCATGTCGGAATATCAAACCCTAAAAGTGTCGAAATGTTTTATTCTCATCAAGAGCGTGCAAAAATTATCCAAGAATTCAAATTCGTGGATAATGTAGTTTTCTATGAAAAAATTGATGATCTCGTGAAGGCGACAGAGTTCGACATCCTCTGCCATGGACCAGATAACAAGACAGATCTTTGTCTTAAAGCTTATGATTGGTGCCATAAGCACGGAAAGAAGGTTGTCGAGTTACCAAGAACAGATGGAATATCATCTTCTAAAATCAGAGATTTTGTTAATGGTGCAAGTCAAAATGAAGACAAAAATAACGTTTCTAGAATAGATAAACTTTACAGAATAAGTTCTCAATAGAAAATATTCGCTTAAACCCACAACAAAAAATACATGTCAAGTTTGTTAAATGAAAAATAACAACCGAATATTGAATTCTCTTTATTTTGGTGCGGATGGAATGCTGGATTTCCTAATGCCCAATAAACCAGCCCATATCGTAATTGCATGCATGCCAAAATCAGCATCAACCTTTATTGCAACGGCACTGAGTGAATTACCTGGATTTAAACGCTATCGCTTAATTCCAGATTGGGGTGTACGTGAACAGCAACTGAGCAGCACGAGACTATCTCGATATAATCGGAGGCAATATGTCGCGCAGCACCATTTACGGAATAGCTATTGGACACAGCAACTTATTAAACAGTACCGCTTAACACCTGTAGTGCTTGTTCGGGATTTTGCTGATTGCGTTGTCAGCCTAAAAGATCACAATTTGCGATGGCCTGAAATTGTTAGGTTTTTTGACAAATCACAAAGAGAAATGCCAACTGAAGATTTCGAGGAAGCAATAGTCCGCCTCGCATTACCCTGGTATTTTGACTTCTACGTTGGTTGGCGCAATGCAGGTAATGTTCCCATATATGATTTTGATGACTATACAACAGATCCCATCAAAATAATGAGGGAGATCATTGCACAAACCAATATTAACTACGATGATGAAACGCTAAAGCAGGCCTTAAGTAAGACCGCAGAAAAATTCACTCGCTTCAATGTCGGTAAATCAGGAAGAGGGCGCAACTTATCCAAAGGCGCAAAAGATGCCTTGATGCGCACAATGGAACTATATCCAACAATGAAAGATGACCCGTTATTTGTTAAGACAGCTCAAACACTTGCAATGCCTCCAGAACGAGATTAACCCATCCTCTGAGAATTTCAGATCAGCCGTATTTGAGATAACATGCCACTAAACTAGGCTGTAGACTCATAAAATCTGAGCCAGATGCGTATAGCTGCAAGTTTCACCATTGCAAAGTAAGATGAGCCGAGTTTGTCGTAACGTGTTGCAATACGGCGGAAGAATGTACAGAGCTAGTAATCGGCTGACAGTAGCCGCTTCTGGCGTAGGGTAGTTTAAGCTGCTTTTTAGTTTTTTCCTCCTTTGTTTTTTATGGTTTTAGCAGGCCGCCCCCCTTCAATGAGCCGACAAAGAAGGTATCTACCGCCGGCAGATTCCCAGCATGACGGGTCTCTATATGGCGTTCCCGAAACTCCGGGCTGAACTGTTCCAGGAGACGGATCCGTTCGTCCGATAGCTCGATCTTACGGTTCCCCACATGCTTTTCAAGGCGCAGCCAGGCGATCATGTTAGTGGAGCAGCTTATGACGGTTCCAGACGCCTCGTACACCGCCAGAGGAAACCTGGACACTTCAACGCCAGTTCCTGGGCAACTCGCAACGGGCCATGGCTGGGATGATCCAGAGAGTGATCAAGAATAGCTTTCTCGACCGCCTCGGGCACCCGGTTGGGATGAGGTCCTTTAGAGCTGGACAAGCGATCAATCAGGCTGCCAGCCCCACAGATCTGAAAGTTCCGACGGATCTCGTAAAACTATTGCCGACTATAGCCAATGATCTTGCAGGCTATGGACACATTCGACAACTCGCTTGCCAATTCAAGCATACTCAGCTTGCGACGTGTTATCTTATCTTTCGTGGTCATGCTCGTTCTCCTGAATGAGTGGATAAGTTCTGGTAAACAAATCCTAACAATTCTAGGTGTAGCGCAAAATGTCGGATAAATACTAAATCAGCACGCTCTGTTAAAACTGGATAAATTCTTTATAATCCACATCAAGAATTCAGCTTTTCCAATTGCGGCGATCCCATCGGGCCATACGCCAGTAATGCACCCTGATGGACAGGCTACTCCCTACTTTAAACAGAAAACGGTAAAGCGGAAAGAACAGCCTTACCAGACCTGTCACCGTAATCATTTTGTCAAATCGTACGTCACCGATGGTCGACGGAATATCCATATCAGGACGCACCGGAGACGGTTTTGTTGCAACCACATTCAAACCGGTCTCCCAGCAACGGCCATGCATCACGTCAATCTGCACCCAATTCCTCTCCGTATAGGACAGCAGGGTTTCAGCCGCATACCGTGACAAAAGATACCCATAGGCGCCACCGGGCACTGCCCTGATCCGGATCAGTTCATATCCTTTGACAAGAGGTTTGAGGATACGATGAGGACCTCTTAGCACTTTCTTTCGATCCAGAAAACGAACCATATCCCATTCAACCTCTCCATCCATAAGATCCTGAAGGATATCGGGGAATTCAGGCTTAAAATGCGTATCATCCTCAAGAATAAGGGCGAACGGCACCTCTTCAGACACCATTTTTTGATAGACGGCCCGGTGCGACATCAGGCATCCGATCTCACCGGCGCTTAAGTCCCGCCCAAAGTAGCGGCGACGCTTTACACCATCAT
>DIYE01000224.1 GCA_002428885.1 Alphaproteobacteria bacterium UBA6062 | reverse complement strand
GCTTCGCCCGGCAGGCCGCGGAACGGTTGCGGCAGGTTTTATGAATGTTGAATACTTTAAAGTCTTTTTAGTTGTTGTTTTAATAAATTTAAATAGATGTGGTTAACCTAGCATAAAATAGAAAAATATTTGCTGATAGTATAGAAACCAACGTTACTCTTAACCAAGAGATTAAACACCTAGACTAACGGGTGAAAACCATGAAATCACCGTATAAGTGTTCTTTTAAATGCATTGCCGGTAATATGCGTAAGACTATTCTCTCTTTCGCCATCTCTGTTTTAATTATGGGGAATGGTATGGATCAGGTGACTGCAAAAGAGGAAGAATATTCGAAAGAAGATGTCTTGAGCTTTGCAAATACCCTTTTCGAAGGAAAAGGCTCGAACTTTGGCCGATGGAATACGCCAATTGTTTACAAGGTAGTTGGGTTAAGCGACCCTGAGCATGTAAAGACATTCTCTTCTGTGATGCAGTATTACTCAGCACTGACCGGTATAGAGGTTGTTCCTCATGAGGAAGGTAAAATTAATTTCCTTGTTATTTTGGTCAAAGGGTATGCTGAAGCAGCATATAATCCCGAGATTCAGGATATTTTTAAAAGATCTAATGAAACAGTAGATGACTTTATCAATCGTATCAGCCGTGCAGATGATAATCCGGAGGAGTCGACAGAATTTGCCATACGGCATCTAGATGATCACGGCAAAACGGTTGGATATTATGTCCTGGATAACCCAAGCGGCCGGAAAAGTCATGTTAGGAATTATTTTCTGGAATTGGGTTCAAGGCTATTCCTTGAATATAACCCCAATAACTTGATTGTCCCGTCTATCTTTAATGCAATGGCTCCTGTCGGAGGTTATTGGTCCAATCCGGTGAAAAGACTACCCAGATTAGATGAGCTATTAATCCAAGAAATATACCAGATAGAAGGGGCGAAAATTACTGATACCGGATACAGAAGATTCATTGAGAATACTACACGCCGAATAGAGGAGTAAGAATTTTCGGGAGGGTAAAATGGATAGTAAGGGGTAGGTTATATAGAGGGTATTGGTCTTATCGTTGCCGCTCCTGTTTATGGAACCGGTTGTGACTGCCCCCAAACACCACTTAAGCCGCATATAATATCTGAATACCCTTAGAAACCAGCCCTCACACAGGCTTTTTCTCCGTCAGTTGATTCATGATCAGGTGTTTGGCCGGTTTGATATGATTACCCAGATGCAGGAGGGCCTGGCGGGCGAGTTTGGTGGCCGGGTTGTTTGTTGTGTAGAGCTTCACGATGGCATTGGTGCCGTGATAAAGGATCTTGGCGGCGTTGCTGTGGGTGCGGCTGTAACGCTCCAGGGCGGATCGGGAGGCGATATCTCCTCCTGTTCTTAGAGCAGACTTAATTTCTTCCGCCAGAGTATGTGCACCCCTTATGCCCAGATTAAAGCCATGAGCTGTTACCGGATGCATCCCGACGGAGGCATCGCCGATCAGGGCGAAGCGGTTTGTATAAAAGCGATCTGCGAAGGTTGCAACCAGCGGATAGGGATAGAGATCGCTTGAGAGATTCATGGCACCGAACCGTTTCTTGATGCGCTGCTCGATATCCCTGTTAAAAGCTTCTTTTTGCTGGGAAAGCAGGGCAGGTGCTTCCGAGGATGGGAGAGTGATAACAACGGAAACCCGGCCCCCGTTCAGGGGCAGGATAGCCAATGTCCGGTCAAACTGGAAACATTCATAGGCTGTTTCATCATGAGGGTGTTCGGTATCCATGGTGCAAACCACGCAGGTCCGGCCAAAATCCAGCATGGAGGCGGAAATGCCCATCATCCGGCGGGTTTCCGAGAAGCGGGAATCTGCAGCGACAATCAGTGGTGCTTCGAGGGTGTCGCCGTCTTTCAGCGTTACATAGCCGGAGGTTTCATCGGTTTTTACGGCACTGACCTCTTTCTCGCTCAGAATCCGGATATTTTTAAAGCCCTGGAGGGACTGATAGGCAGCCTTGCGGATCCTGTTATTGGAGACGAGAAACCCCAGGGTTTCCTCACCGGCTTCCTGATGGTCGAAAGACAGGGCGTAAGGCGAATTTCCGTTTAAAACCTTAGCCTTACGAAGAAGGGAAACGTTGTTTTCCGGAATATGATCCCACATTTTCAGATCCATCATGACCTTGCGGGAAAAATGTGTGAGAGCGATTTCCCGGCCGTCATAGGGTGGATCGGCCAATAGGTTTTCAGACTGTTTTTCGATCAGGGTAATCTTTAACCCTGTTTCCGCCATTTCCCGCGCAAAACTCAAGCCCGCAGGGCCGGCACCGATGATGATGATATCCTGTTGCATCGCTTACGATCCTCTGTGCCATCACGCGATGAAATCTATCAGGTTTTACCGTCCTGTCACCCTTTATCCTTCAACCTTTGAAACCCGGTTCAGGGACCAGTCATATCGGTAGCCGTCAATTTCCCTGACCTGTTCAAGCTTTTGTTTTAGAGGCTCGTCTGCAAAGCGGCGGATATGATCAAGGATTGCCTTGTCACTCTCGCCAAAATCCTCCGAAAACCAATCATAAATGCTGGACAGGGTGACACTATTATCATTGTTCAAACGAACCCCGCGCGGGTGGTTGATATAGATCTTCGCGGCATTATCCAACAGGGTCTCGAGACCTTCTGCCCTGACGGCCTTCGCCGGGATATCGGGGCAGCCGATGGAGGCGCAGTTAATGACATAGTGGGTACGCGGATCCTTCCAGACAGGCCGCAGAATATTATGTTCGATGGTGTTGAGAGATAAATCCTGCCCTTCAACTTTCAGGAATTCCTTGCCCCAGGGGCCTATAGAGAAAAAACCCGGCGAAATATTGATCTCCTTGATCCCATTTGCAGGTTTGTGATCCAGAATAAGATCCACGGTTGCCGCATTATAGAGATTAACCCAGAAAGCAAACTGTTCCGGCTTTGAGAGACGGCTGACCTCAGTTTTTTGCAGGTCCCCGATATAAGCTTTCAGAGCTTTGTGATCCTCCCTGGAAACTTTGGCATAGGCGATCCGCGCGACACCGTCCGGTCCGTTTTCGCGATAGGTGGCGAGAAACTGATCAAGAGCCTCATGATTGATCGTTTTTGTTGCTTTGGGATCATGTTGCAGCCATCTGGGTATCAGCTCTGATGCCGGTGCGGCAAAAGCAATGGCAGCGGAATATCCGAAAAAAATGATCAAAGACAGGATCAACATTCCTGGACTGATAAAAGGCAGTTTCATTCGCATAGCAGGGTCCGATTTTACCTGGTTATCAACAGTTTCCTACCTATGCTTTTCAGCCTTTATGTTAAAGACACAGAATGTCACAGATCCGTGTAGAGTTTTATAATCTTCTGATTTTTATAAAATTTTATGGATATTGACACCTCTTATTTCATATGTAAGATTTTATATACACATGAAAAGGGAATTATTAATTGAATCGAACCGGTGATCAGTTGCTGACGGTGTTGTCGGCTCTTGGAAATCCGCACAGATTACGCCTTCTGGCGCTATTGAAAGCGGAAGGCTCCAAATATGTAAGCCAGTTTGCGCGTGAAGCCGGTATCAGTCGGCCGTTGTTGCACCTGCATCTGCAGAAGCTGGAGCAGGCGGGACTGGTTACCAGTCGGTTTGAACTTTCCAGGGATGGAAAAGCCCTGAAATATTATGAGGTTTCGGAGTTTTCTGTTCCCCTCACCCCTGCCCTGATTGAAGAAGCCGTAAAAACCCTCTCCCCGGTCTCTGAAGCCCGTGGAAAAAAGGGCGCAAAATGAGGCTGATATGCAGGTAAGAAGTTATGATAATGGGCTTACTCAGATCAATATACCATCTGAAGATGTCGCCACCATAATGGCTATATTAGAGCAAATCAGTATGATTAATCAGGATTTGATTCAACAGGCGCGGCCCCCTGCTCATCCGGAACTCACCTATGAGCGTGTTCAGCAGTTAAAGAAACAGCTCTCAAAAGCCGTTTTAATCCCCTCTGAAAATAGCACTGCCTGTATTGAGCTTAACGACATTCTTATCCATGATCTGAATGCCATACTGATTGGGGCTTATGCAATAGACGATGAGTTTCTAAAAGACGGCAAGCCCATCAGCGAGCAAAAAATAGAAACTTTGATGGATGACATTACCCTGATCTCCCAAGGTTTAGGGTCTGAAAAGGACATCTTGCTTGTAGAACGGCTTCAGGGCATTACGGTGCCCCGGTTTAAGTGAGACTGTAGAAAGATCTGGTGTGATGAAGATCAGGCTGCAAACGGTGATTACCGGAACGGGTCATCTTTTGCTAGATAGTCTTTCACATATTCGGCGATACCATCTTCAAGGCTATAGAAATTACCGCCATAGCCCGCATCCCGCAGCTTTTGCATATTGGCTTCGGTAAAATACTGATATTTGTCGCGGATGGTTTCCGGGGTTGGAATAAAGGTAATGTTTTCCTCTACCCCGGCGGCTTTGAAGGTTGCGGCTGCCAGATCCCGGAAGCTACGGGCTTGTCCGGTCCCAAGATTGAAGAGACCGGAAACGGAAGGATTGTCCAGCAGCCACAGAATGACTTTCACACAGTCCTTCACATAGACGAAATCCCGAAGCTGTCCACCATCCTCATAGTCCGGATGATGGGACTGAAAAAGAGTTACCGGTTCCCCGGCCGCGACTTTCGGATAAGCCTGGGCAATGACCGATTTCATTCCTTCTTTGTGATATTCGTTGGGACCATAGACATTGAAAAACTTAAGGCCGGCCCATTGCGGTGGTGTTTTTCCGCCGTTTTTTTCCAAACGTGCCACGAATTTATCGAAACTGTGCTTGCTCCAGCCATAGAGATTAAGGGGCTGCAGCTGTTCGAGGGCGTCTTCGGTCTGATCATCATCGAAGCCTGCACTGCCGTCGCCATAGGTCGCAGCGGAAGAAGCGTAAAGAAACGGAATACCGTTTGCCGCCGCAAAATCCCATAATTCCCGGGTGGGGCGATAGTTTCTGTCGAGGATCAGATCTCCGTCTGTTTCCGTGGTCGCAGAAATGGCACCCATATGGATGATGGCTTTGAGATCACCACCCTTCAGATCCAGCCAGGGCATCAGGGCCAGCGGATCAACAAAGTCCGCCACCACGTGCTTGGCCAGGTTTTTCCATTTATCCCCGGCTTCCAGCCAGTCGCTCACATGGACGATATCACCCCGGTCAGACAGGGCTGCAACGATATTGGAGCCGATAAAACCGGCGCCGCCGGTTACCAGATACTGATCTGCCATGGTCAGGGAGCCTTCTTCCTGTCGATATCCAGAAGTTTCTGGATGGTGCGTGTGGTGCTGAAGCCGTCTTTCAGTTCAGCCAGATGAACCCGCCCGCCGGTGCTGAGGACAAAGTCCGATCCGACAACGGTTTCCACCGTATAGTCGGCGCCTTTGATAAGAACATCCGGCTGGATTTCCTCGATCAGAGTGATGGGTGTATCTTCTGCAAAGGGAATAACCAGATCCACATCCTCGAGACTGGCCAGCACAATGGCCCGGGACGTTTCGTTGGTGGCGGGCCTTTCAGGGCCTTTCAGACGCTTGATGCTGTCATCCGTATTGAGCCCGACAATCAGTCGGTCACATTCCGCCTTTGACTGGCGGATCAGGGAAATATGACCGGGATGGATAAGGTCAAAACAGCCATTGGTGAAACCGACTTTCAGTCCCCTGGCCCGCCAGCGGTCAACAATATCCCGGGCCTGGGCGAGAGACGTAATTTTTTCATCGGCCGCCTGAATATCCTCGTTATGAAGGGCGGCCAGCAGCTCTTCATGGGTAACCGCAGCCGTTCCGGTTTTGGCAACGGCGATCCCTCCTGACAGGTTGGCCAGAATGGCGGCGTCTTCCATGTCGGCACCTGCTCCCATGGCGAGGGCAAGGGTTGCAATGACGCTGTCCCCGGCCCCGGAAACATCAAAAACTTCCTGCGCCTTTGCTGGAAAATGTGAGGCTTTTTCGGTGCTTATCAAACTCATTCCGGCTTCGGAACGGGTTACCAGGAGGGTTCCGATCCCGTCTCTTGCCAGAACGGAGCGAGCAGCTTCTTCTGTATGACGGTCGGTATCGCAGGGAAGGTCTGAAGCTGCGATCATTTCCTTGCGGTTTGGTGTCAGCAGGGTCACACCCGCATAGCGGCTGAAATCCGCAGATTTTGGATCGGCAATGACCAGCTTTCTGGCGTCGGCCGCTAATCTGATGGCCCTTTTCAGAACCTCATCGGATAAAACGCCTTTGGCATAATCAGAGAGAATGACAATATCCGAAGCCGGTAAGGCCTTTTCAAAAGCATTCAGGATTTTCCCTGCGGTCTCTTTGGCCAGCGGATGGGTTGCTTCCGCATCGGCGCGCAGCAACTGCTGGCCATCTGCGATAAACCGGGTTTTAACGGTGGTCGGGCGGCGGCCCGATGAGACAAGGGCGTCTGCCAGCTTATCTTCTTTTTCAAGAAGATAGCTGATTTCCCGGCCTTCAGCATCGTCACCGGTAACGGCCACCAGGGTTGCGGATCCGCCAAGCGAGAGAATATTCCTGACAACATTGCCCGCCCCCCCGAGCATGGATTGCTGGTGGGTGATACCCAGCACCGGGATGGGGGCTTCCGGTGAAATTCGTCCGGCGCTGCCATAAGTAAAGCGGTCCAGCATGACATCCCCGAGACACAGCACGGATATATCGCTGAAGCGGTCCAGAATACTGGTCATGGATGAGGGTGTCGTCATGGGGTCAGACCAGCTCCAGGGATTGTTCAAGAGCGCCGCACAGCATATGACCGAGGGTAATATGCATCTCCTGGATACGCCGGGTGGAGGTTGCCGGAACAATGAGAAGCGGGTCAGCGAGATCCGGCAGAACGCCGCCGTCCCGTCCTGTAAAGGCGGTTGCGACAAGACCTTTATCCCGGGCCATTTTCAGGGCGGCGACAATATTGGGACTGGTGCCTGATGTGGAAAGACCGACCGCGACATCCCCCGGTTTGCCAAGGGCTTCGATCTGACGGGCGAAAATCTGATCATATCCAAGATCATTGCCGCCGGCTGTGATGGCAGAGGTATCCGTGTTAAGGGCAATGGATGCGATAGGTGCCCGGTTGCTTACAAAGCGGACTACCAGCTCGGCCGACAGATGCTGGGCATCTGAAGCGCTGCCGCCATTTCCAAAAAACAGAAGTTTTCCGCCCTTTCGAATGCAGGTTTCCCAGGCATTCAGCATTTCTTTGAACGGTCCCTGCAACTGGGCACGGGTATCGCTTAGAACGCGAGCATGATCTTCCAGTTCGTCGTGGAAATAGGCATCAAGATCCAAAATGGTGCATCCTTAAAATAATAGCTCCATCAAGGGTAATAAACCAGATCAGGCATCCCTGTAAATCGCCAGTTTGCGGATCGTTTAGAGTGTATTGTTTTTAGGAGAGATCATTTGATGGAGCCAAATCAGCTCATATACTAGGCGCGGCGCGCAGCGCGATGCGGTGCATCGGGAAAGCGCCGGGGCGCAGGAGATGGGTTGATTTAGCCCACCGAAGGCCGTTTTTCGGGCCTCCTGACGGTGTTGTGTTCCGCTTGTGGTCAGGCAAGACCACCGCGCGAAACACGCCTGGTCAGAAAAACCGAAAAAGCGGTCAAATGATCCCTCCTAAAAACAATACACTCTAGCCAATAGGCCCTTCCAGGGGCGGAATGGTTCCGCCGGCAATGTCCTTGATCAACCGAAGTTGCCTTGGCAGCAGTTTTTTGTGGGCATAATTATCCAGTACCGTTTTGCGGGCTGCTTTGCGGATATCGCCAAGGTCTTTGTGGTGATCCAGAACATGGGCGATCCGGGCAGCGAAGGCTTCATGATCAAAGAAGTCAGCCAGAAATCCGTTTTCATTATCCCGGATCACTTCCCGAACGGGATCGGTGTCGCTGGCAACGACCAGAGCACCGCAGGACAGGCACTCAATGAGGGACCAGGACAGGACAAAAGGAACCGTCAGATAAGCCTGGACCGTTGAGGCCTGCATGACTTTGAGATAGTCCCCATAAGACAGAAGGCCGGTAAAATGCAGTCGGGACATATCCGGTTTCAGCTCTTCGATCATGCGTTTGCGCCAGCTATCGCCTTCTGGCAGTTTTTTACCGTAAGCAACTCGGTCCTGGCCTACAACAACCACATGCAGATTGGGTCTTTCTTTCATCAGGAGGGCGGCGGCGCGCATAAATTCTGGGAAGCCCCGATAAGGCTCCATGCCGCGGGTCGCATAGGTCAGGATTTCATCAGCATGGCTGAGATCCAGCTTTCCGAAAATCTTTTGTGCCTCCGGTTTGGGTTTGAAAAAATCCGTGTCCACCCCGTCATGCAGGACGGAAAGCTTGGATTTGAAAATGTCCGGGAACTGGGCCGCCTGGAACCCGGTTGGTACCTGTCCCCAGTCGCATTGGGCAAGATCCATCAGGAGCGGCAGGTTTTTGGTCCGGATTCGTCCGGCATCATCATAGCCAAGCTCAGCATCTTTCAGGAAATCCGCATCTGATCCGAAGGCATGATAATACCACTCAAAATAACTCAGCAGCTTGGCGTCCGGAAAAACGTCTTTGACATATAAAGAAGGCCCCCAACCGGAATGGGCGCAGATGATATCCGGTTTGAAACCCTTCTTTTTCAGGTCCAGGCAGACCCGGAACAGGGACTGCCCATTAATCACGGCCGTTTCCGTGGATCTCAGATAATGATGGGTTTCGGGTTTAACTTCCCGGTGAGGTTTATAGGTGACATTAACCACACCGGGAATTTTCTCAGGGACCCGATGGGAAGCAAAAACAATCTGGTTTTTCTTCTTCTCAGCCAGTTTGCGGGCCACATGTCGGTATTGCGCCGGAAAATTGTTATGCAGAAACAGCACCCGCATGATTTTAAAACCCCTTGAAATGTCCTCGAAAATCTTTGTGACTTATGGATAATCCGAACAGGTTAAATCAACCATAATTTTCCGATCTCTTCCGCCGGAGAGAGATTTTTCGGCCAAGGAGTGTAATTTTTAAGTCACATCTTCAAAAAGAATCGATTTTAGTCATTTTTCGGATATCGAGATACGCCCGTTAACCATAAACACATTGACGTTAACCTTAACTACCTGAAAGTACGGTGTTTTTTGTTAATACAGGGAGCGCAGAATTCCGGGCTTTTCATCACTTTTGGTTAAATTTTCCCTAAAATAACAGGTATTTGCGATTGACACTCTGACCTGAAAAAGCGCACTTTACTATCAATTGTTGAACTGAACCCTGCGTTAAGAAGACTGATGTCTTTGTAAAATGACGATATCGGGACTTTGGCTTGAGGTAACTCAAAATGAAAAAACTCAGTAAGATTCTTATGGCGGCGGCCGGTGCTCTTGCACTGTTTACTGTTTCCGCCAATGCTGCGACTTTTACAGCAAATTTTGATGATCCAGTTGTTCTCAGCAGTCTGACTGCGAGTGATACAAGCGGTAATGTTGATGAAAATGCTGTTGGAAGCCAGGTTGGTCTTCAGGTTTCTCCTTGGGATGAGGATGGTCCCCTTAATCCCAATGATGGCCCGAACGGTGGTGAGGTTTATACGTCAATTCGTTTTGGTGGCCAGGCGGGCTACAATTTCTCCAGTGCCATTACCAGCATAAGTTTCCTCTGGGGGTCTGTGGACGATTACAACAATATCGCTTTCTTCTTAGACGGTATTCAAGTTGATCAGCTTTCTGGCCTAGATGTCATAACCCAACTGGGTGTGAACAATCATGAAGCTACAATCAACATTAACATCATGGCAAATGCCTTCGACAGAGTTGTCTTTTCATCTACAGACAACGCGTTTGAAATCGATAATCTTCAGGTTTCTGTTGTACCGCTGCCGGCAGCATTGCCGCTTTATGGTGCAGGTGTTGCGCTTCTCGGATTTATGGGATGGCGCAAACGGAAGAACGCTGCCTAAGCGTTTTTCAAAACTTGGCTAATGAGCGGTCCTTCGGGGCCGCTTTTTTTATGTTTTTGTAAGGGCTTCCTTTTTTGGAAGATCCTTGGGCGCCCGCTCTTTCCTGGGATCGATACTGTCAAATCCCTCAAACGGCGTATCCAGTCGTTCTCTTGCCATTTCTACATAGTCCGGATTGATATCAAAGCCGATGGATCGGCGATCCAGGATTTGGGCAACCCGCGCTGTTGTTCCGCTGCCTAAAAACGGATCGAGAACGATCTCTCCCGGATTAGAGGAAGCGGTTATGATCCTCTCCAGCAAGGCTTCGGGTTTCTGGGTCGGGTGCGGCAGCCGTTCGGCCGCACAATAATGGACATGGCTGAATTGCCATACATCTCCGGGGTTGGCGCCGGACATATTGTTGCGCTTCCTGAAATATTTCTGGGGAACCCGGACGTCATCCAGATTGAAGGTGGCATCCTCTCCCTTTGAAAACCACAGAATATCTTCGTGGCGCGGCGAGAAGCCTCGTTTTCGGCCCATACCCTGGGTATAGTGCCAGGTAATCCAGCCCTGGGGGGTCATGTGAAGATCTTCTTCCAGAAGAAGATAGAGCCGGGCAATGAATTTAACGCCCATAAAGCAATAAAGAGATCCGCCGGGTTTCAGGATCCGATAAGCCTGGGTTAGCCAGTCTTTGGTAAAATCCTGATAATCCTGCCGGTCTTTAAGATCAATATTATTGCCGTAATTCTTACCGAGATTATAAGGCGGGTCTGCAACAATCAGATCAATGCTGTTCTTTTCGAGGCAGGACAGGCACTGGACTGCGTCTCCCGCTTCAATCTGGTGGTCGGGTAGCACCATTCCTACTGCGGCGACCGTTTGGCCATGATACGCTGCAGGGTGCGGCGGTGCATGTTAAGCCGTCGGGCTGTTTCCGACATATTGTGATTACACAGCTCGTAAACCCGCTGGATATGTTCCCAGCGGACCCTGTCGGCAGACATGGGGTTTTCGGGAGGGGACGGCTTGTCACTGCCTCTGGCATTCAGGGCGTTGACGATATCATCCACATTGGCGGGTTTAGCGAGATAATCAATGGCGCCGGCTTTAACGGCGGCAACGGCTGAGGCAATATTACCGTATCCGGTCAGCATGACAATGCGGGCATCGGGGCAGATTTTTCGGATGGCTTCGACCACATCAAGGCCGTTTCCGTCTTCGAGACGCAAATCCACAACAGCATAATCGGGGTTACAGGACAGGGCTTTGGCTTTGCCCTCTTCCACACTGCTGGCCAGGGTTGGTGTAAACCCCTTCTTTTCCATGGACCGGCCCAGCCGGTTTAGAAAAATCTCGTCATCATCAACGATCAGCAGGTTTTTTTTATCCATCGACCTTGCGCTCCTCTCCAGATCCGCCTTTCAGTGTACCATATCCCCGGAATGGCTCAACAGGCCGTCGTCACAGATAAGGTGTTTCCTTTTCAAGCCTTTTCCGGGGCCATTCGATGGAGACTTTGGCACCGCCGCGATGGTTATTGGCAAAGATGATATCTCCGCCGGAATGCCGGATCAGCATCTGCGAGATGAATATACCAAGGCCCATTCCTCCACGCCCTGCCCGACTGGACGTATAGGGTTCACCCAACCGGTCCAGAATTTCATCACTGAACCCCTGGCCGTCATCTTCGATAACCGCGTGGACGGTTTTATCGTTCCAGGAGAGGGTAATGGTTACCTGTTTTGATGCAAATTCTGCAGCATTGCTGACGAGATTGCCAAGGCCGTGCAGGATTTCCGGTGTCGCAAAGAGTTTGGGTTGTTCCGAGAGATCCCCCTCTGTCCGGATATCGATATCCGCCCCTTTATCGGAATATTTATCCGAAACAAGCGCCATCAGGCTTTGCAGCGGCAGATAGTTATGGTGAGCATCCCGTTTTAGAAAGCGATTATGGGTGGGGGCGCTGGAGAGCTGGGCCAGAACCTCCGCGCATTTCTTGGCTTGGTCATGAAGCAGCTGGGCATCTTCCGCATGATCACTGTCTTTGGGGAAGTCCCGCGAAAGTTCTTCTGAAACCAGAAGGATCGTGTTGAGGGGCGTACCCAGCTCATGAGCCGCGGCGGCGGCAATACCGCCGACAACAGAAAGCTGCTGCTCTCGTGCCAGCGCCATACGGGCGGCGTTAAGGGCATCGGTCATCCGGCGGCTGTCCGATGAAATCCGCCAGGCGTAACCGGACAGGAACAAGGTTCCAAGAACCAGCGCCGACCAGATGGCCAGTATATAGGTGTCAGACAAATGTATCTCGCCGGGCGGCAAGGGGAGAGGTTCGTTAAAGAGCGCGAGGAAGGTTATGGCGCCAATGGTTGTGAGGCCCAGGAAAACCGTTCCCTTTAAGGACAGGTTGGTTGCGGATATGGTCACCGGAACCAGAAAGAGCAGGGAAAACGGATTGGAGAGCCCGCCGGTCAGATAGAGAAGGCCTGTTAGCTGCAACGCGTCATAAAAGAGGTAAAGAATGGCGCCCCTGTCCGACAATCGGACTGTCGATTTATAACTCAGGCTGACCAGGATATTGACAAGGGCACTGGCGCTGACCAGCAGGAAGGCCGGAAAGATCGGCAGCTCAAATCCAAGGACTTTATGAACCAGGACAAGCGCAAAAGCCTGCCCGAAAACGGCAAGCCAGCGAATGTAGACCAGGGATTGCAGCCGGACACCGCCGGAGGCCGAGAGAATATCATCGCGGCCCGCTTCCTCTTTCAGATTTTCAAATGTGGTCATACCCTTTACGGACCCGTTGGAAATATTCCTTTTAGGATCCGGCTCTCTTCATACTCATTACCCAAGGTTGGTTTTCATCATATCCCGTGAGGCCGGTCTCACGCAAGAAGCGTCCGGATGGTTTGAATAAGGGGCAATAGCGGGTCTCAGGAATAATGTGATGGCCCGGCAGGATAGTCCTCGGTCCCGATTTTATATGATTCATTCGCTTTTACGCCTACTCCAACCGCATTCCTGTCACATTTATGGGGTTTTTTCACAAAACCAACCTGTTTTGTCCTGCGACACACCCCATATGAGGCGTGTAATGCAAGGCTGTTAAATTTGTGCCGTCGGGCTTATAATCGTCTGCACATACGGATTGAATGAATGTTAGCTGTTTCCGTATCCAGATCATGGGGGGAAGGATGTTGTTGAGAAAAAGAGCCAGTCTTTGGAAAATGGTTTGCACGTTGTTTGCAGGCTTGATGTTTATGCTGGCGCCCACAGGACCGGTCCTCGCTGGTGCGGATCAAAACCAGTTGGTTGAAAAGGCCAAATTCACGGTCCAGACTTTGGCTGCTCAATCCGATATGGAACAGTTTCGTAAGTTGCTGGCGGTTTCCAAAGGCATTGTGGTCTTCCCCCAGGTTCTTAAAGCAGGCTTTTTTATCGGCGGCGCCGGCGGAAATGGCGTTCTGCTGAGTCGCGGTGTGGATAAAAGCTGGAGCAGTCCCGCCTTTTATACCATGGGCCAGGCGAGTTTCGGTTTGCAGATTGGCGCAGAGGCCAAGGAGCTTGTTTTGGTGATTATGACCCAGAAAGGCCTGGAAGCGATCATCAACAACCAGGTTAAACTGGGTGCGGATGTCAGTGCTGCCGTTGGCCCGGCAGGCAAGGATCTTGGCGCTTCCAGTACGACAAATCTGGATGTTGATATCTTTTCCTTTGCCAATAATGCGGGTCTCTTTATCGGTGCTTCCGTTGAAGGTTCCATTCTGGATGCGAAGGATGACTGGCAGGCCGCTTATTACGGGAAAAGTGTAACGGCGACTGATGTTGTTATCCGCCGGTCCGTTGACAACGCGCAGGCCAACGGCCTTAAAGAGGCATTAAGGGCGGCGGAAGCTCCCTGAACCCTTGAATTTCTCTAGCGATAGGCTTCCAGAAGCTTGATAATCTCCCGCTGGCGGCTTTCGCGCGCATGATCGAGAGCCGTTCGTCCCGTAAAATCTGTAAGGCCGGTATCTGCTTCATGTTGTAGCAGGATCTTGACGGAATCAACCTGTCCTGATTGGGCGGCCCGGATGAGGGCTGTCTCTCCCTGCTTGTTTTCGATATTAATCTTGGCACCTGCTTTTATGAGTGTTTCGACAATGTCGGAATGTCCTTGGACGGCTGCCTGGATCAGGGCCGTATTTCCTAGTTTGTCAGATAGGTTGAGACTGGCACCGTTCTTAATCAGGATGTCGACAATTCCGCTTGATCCGGCTTCCGCTGCCCGGCTGATCAGCGGAACTTTTGAGCTGTCCCGGATATTTACATTCTCCCCCTTGAGGAGATACTGCTCAATGACTTCCGGGTTATTTTTGAGAGCTGCATCAAAGACCTCATGTTCGCCAAATAACGCCAGTGCGCCGGCAGGCCCCGCCATCAGGAAAAAGGCTGTCATAATGGCCGCAAGCCGTCTCATTTGTTCAACTCCAAGAAAACACGCTTAAGGGGACTGACCCCAATTCCTGATACAATCTTTACACAAGATACCTACAGGACCCGGCTTAAAGTAGCAAATACTGCCGTAAATTTTAAATAATTATTGTGTTATGTTGCGTTGCAACAAAAACTGAACTATCCTGCAAGTGCCGGTTTCCTGCGAAAATTGGATTTACGGTCGGGGCTGAGAGTGGATTTGTAAGGAGTATATTTGTGCTGTATCAATTTAATGAATTACAGAAGCTGATCCTGTCACCGATCCGCATAGCCGCCCAATTCCAGTCCCAGGCTTTGAGAAGCCCGTTTAATCCTTTGAGTGAAACACCGCAGGCGCGCACCCTGGCCGCAGCCTATGAGTTGTTCGCCGAGACCACTCAATATCATGGAAAACCCGATTTTGGTCTGCATGAAACCCTTATTGACGGTAAAGCGGTTCCGGTTGCCGAAAAAATTGTTCACCGCCTTCCTTTTGGACAGCTCAAGCATTTTGAGCGCGAAACAGATCGGCAGGATCCCAAAATCCTGATGGTGGCTCCCATGTCCGGGCATTTTGCCACCCTGCTGAGAGGCACTGTGGAAGCGCTTTTGCCGGATCATGATATCTATATCACCGACTGGCGGGATGCATCGGCCGTCCCTCTCTATGAAGGTGGCTTTGATCTGGATGATTATATTGATTACCTACAGGAATTCATGGCTGTTCTGGGACCGGACACTCATGTGATGGCGGTTTGCCAGCCGGGTGTTCCCGTCCTGGCGGCCATTGCCCTGATGTCCGAGACGGATGATCCCAACCTGCCCCGCTCCATGACGTTGATGGGAAGCCCCATAGATACACGGCGGCATCCGACGGTTCCCTGCAAACTGGCGACCGATCATTCCCTGGAGTGGTTTGAAAGAACAGTTATCCACCATGTTCCGGTGGGATATCCGGGTGCTTTGCGCCGGGTTTATCCCGGCTTCCTGCAGCTTGGCGGTTTTGTCAGCATGAATCTCGACCGCCATATGGAAGCCCATCTGCGCCAGTTTGAGCATCTGGTGGAGGGTGATGGAGACAACGCGGAAAAACACCGCAGTTTTTATGCCGAATATAATGCCGTGATGGACTTAAGCGCGGAATATTATCTGCAGACCATCGAAACCGTGTTCCAGAAACAGCTTCTGGCTAAAGGGGAAATGCGGTATCGGGGTGATCATCTGGTGGATACCGCAGCGATCACCAAGACGGCCCTGATGACGGTGGAAGGGGAGCTTGATGATATTTCCGGAGTTGGTCAGACGGTAGCCGCCCATGATATCTGCGTAAATCTGCCGAAATCCAGGCGGGAACATTATGAACAAAAGGGCGTCGGACATTACGGCGTCTTTAACGGATCCAAGTTCAATAAATATATTGCGCCGCGTATTGGCAAATTTATCCGCAAACATGATACAGTAAACTGACCCTAGGGCAGGCTCTTTGAAACCGGGACGAAATCTGTGGCGGAAAAACCGTTTTGGGACGTTGTTCCTCTATCCGAAATGAGCGATGAGCAGTGGGAATCCCTGTGTGACGGCTGTGCCAAATGCTGCCTGTTGAAGCTGGAAGATGAAGATACCGGTGAGATCGCCTTCACCAATGTCGCCTGTCGGCAACTGGATCTTCAATCCTGCCGCTGCAAGAATTATTCAAGGCGGTCCCGGCTGGTTCCTGACTGCGTGACCATGACGCCTGAAAATATCCCCAACCTTTCCTGGATGCCGAAGAGCTGTGCCTATCGGCGTTTGTCGGAGGGAAGAGGCTTGCCGTCGTGGCACCCTCTGCTGACCGGGGATCAGAACAGTGTTCATACAGCTCAAGCGTCGGCCCGCGGTCGCATTATTTCGGAAAGGATTGCCGGGGATCTGGAGGATCATATCACATCCTGGCCGGGGGAGGATCTTCCGTGACCATCCGGTCCATAAAACTAGCCGGGGAAGAGGTGCCTTTGACCGTCCGGTTATCGGCCAGGGCGAAGCGCATGAAAGTCCGGGTGGAGGCGACACGTTCCCTCACCCTTATTCTGCCGTCCGGTGTTCAGCCGGCAGAAGGAATTGCTTTTCTTCGACAAGAGCAGGACTGGCTTCTGGATAAGCTTGGTGCCGTGGCGTCACCGGTTCTGTTCGAGCCGGGTGCTATTCTTCCGATTTTCGGAACAGATCACGTGATCATACATACCCCGGAAAAGCGAGGAACGGTCGCCCGTCAAGACGGTGAAATCCGGGTTTCCGGAGATCGGGCCCATCTGCCCAGACGGATCAGGGATTGGGCTTACCGGGAAATAAGGCAAGTCCTCACGGAGCGGGTGGATGTTCATACGGACCATCTCAATGTCCGACGGGGCCGCTTGTCGATCCGTGATCAGAAATCCCGTTGGGGAAGCTGTTCCTCAAAGGGAAATCTGAATTTTTCCTGGCGGCTGATTTTCATGCCGGAAGATGTGGTGGATTATATCGCTGCTCATGAAGTGGCTCATCTGGTCCATCTGGATCACTCTCCGGCTTTCTGGAAGCTCACCCGGTCTCTCTGCCCCCATATGAAAGAAGCTGAGGCCTGGCTTAAAAAACACGGCGCTTCCGTCCATCGCTACTCCGGAACCTAGAGTGTTTTGTCTTTAATAGGAAACGCTCTAGTATCGTGACGCCATGGCGCCACAGAAATCACCTATAGATGACGATCTCTAACCATTAGCGGGTGGGCGGAATTTCCAAGGCGCTGGAGAATGGTTTATGGTTTTGCTTCGTCGTTATTCGGATAGCTATACTCAACTTTCGGGGCCCGGCCAGATTGTTCGGTCTTGCCTGATGCAGTGTTCGAGCCACCACTGAAAGTCTGGACAATACGTTGCCAGATGCTGTCGCTGTCCCGGGATCGTTCCTGTTCCGGAACAAAAGCCAGGACCTGCTTCTTTCCGAGCGCACCGACCATATAGTCGCGCCAGGCATATGCCGGCAGATTGCTGCCGGTTACCTTTTTGGTGGCCTTTCCGTTATCATTGCCGAACCAGACACCGGTGACCAGATTGGGAGTAAAGCCGATAAACCAGGCATCCCGGTAATCCTGTGTGGTGCCGGTTTTTCCGGCGGCGATGAAACCCGGATTGGCGGCCTTGCCGGTTCCTGTCCTGATCGCTGTGGTCATGATGTCCCGCATTTTATTGACGGTCCGGCCGCTGATCAGCGTTCCAAGGCCCGAGCTTTGCCGTTTATACAGTCGTTTTCCCTGATTATTGCGAATTTCCAGCACACCATAGGGCAGGACACCTTTTCCGCCATTGGCAATCACCGCATAAGCGGCGGTCATTTCAAGCAGTGTAACTTCATTGGTGCCGAGCGAGATGGAAGGGTGGGCCGGCATATTGCCGGTCAGGCCCAGTTTTCCGGCCATGTTAGCCACTTTGGATCGACCGATATCCTCTGTCAGCTTGATGGCGACAGTGTTGATGGAGCGGGCATATGCCTCCCGCAGCGTCATGGCGCCACCATAGCGCCTTGTATAGTTATTGGGTTTCCAGCCGTTGATATTGATCGGGGCGTCCAGATAAACATCCTCCGGGTTGCGGCCATTTTCAAAACCTGCCGTATAAACGATGGTTTTGAAAACCGATCCCGGCTGGCGGCGCGCAGACGTGACCCGGTTAAAGGACGATGCCGAATAGCGCCGTCCGCCGACCATGGCTTTTACGGCCCCGGTAGGGGAAAGGGAAACAAGGGCTCCCTGTTCGACCTGGAATTTCTTCCCGTTCTTTTTCAACTGTTTTTCGAGGGACCCTTCAGCCACCTTCTGCATCTTCAGATCCAGGGTTGTTGTGACCACAAGATCTTCTTCGGTACGCCCCAGATAAGACTGGACTTCCGCGACGACCCAGTCGGAAAAGTAGCGGACATTTTTGAAATTGCTGCCCGCATGACGCAAAACAGCGGGATTTTTCACCAGTTTATCCGCTTCGGCTTTGGTGAGGTACTCTTCCGCTTGCATGCGCCTTATCACAACCGTGGATCGGTTTTGTGACCGCTTGAGATTAACGGTTGGCGCATAATAGGTCGGTGCCTTGAGAAGTCCGGCCAGCATGGCGGCTTCTGCGGTGGTGATTTGTTTTGTCGGTTTAGCAAAATATTTGCGGGTCGCTGCATCGACCCCAAAAGTGCCTGAGCCGAAATAGACCCGGTTCAGATACAGCGCCAGGATTTCATCCTTGCTGTAATTGGCCTCCAGCCAGAAAGCCAGCAGAACCTCCCGTATTTTACGCTGGATGCTGCGCTCCGGTGTTAAAAACAGGTTTTTTGCGAGCTGCTGGGTCAGGGTGCTGCCCCCTTCAACCACCCGGCCGGCCTGATAATTACGCCAGGCGGCTCGAACCAGGCTGAACGGATTGACACCGAAATGGTCGTAGAAGTGACTATCTTCAGTGGCCAGTACAGCCTGTTTGATGGGGGTTGGAATTTCGTTCGGCCGTAACATCCTGCCATAGAGATCGCCATATGTCGCAAAACGCACCCCATCCCGAGTTTGCAGCACAATGGACGGACGCTTTTCAATGATATCAATCCCGGAAATGTCCGGAAGCGTATAGGCAAAATACCCAAGAATAACGCCGGAGATCAGCAATCCCCACAGGGCAAGGGTACCGCCCCAATTGATAATCGGTGCAATCCAGCCGGACCGGGTTTTAAGCGGAAGGTCCGCAGATGCATTTTTCGGCTTTTTGGGCGCTGCCTGACGCGTGCTTTTCGCTTTTCGCTTGTTGGCAGCAGGCGGCTTTCTTTGCTCATAGGCGGGAGATTTTCCGGAAGACCGGGAGCCTCTTCCTTTATTTGAGCCTTTTGTCATACCTGCCGCGATCCGCCAAAAATAAAACCAACTTCAATCTTAGAATGCTCTATCTCAAGACAAAACATTCTAACTGAAACTGGTTCAAATTTAAGGCAGAAATAAGAAAGCCGGGCCTTTCGAGACTGTGATTTTCCTATTTAGCGAACATTGGCGACATATTTGACACGGCCCGATTTCTTTGCTGTGCAGATCTCGTCGGTCCGTTTGATCTGAGCGCGGGCTTTTTTACCGCTTTTCATGTTTGTTTTCAGGGAAACATGCGCGCAGGAATAAAGTTCGCCGGTTTTTCGATCCCGCTTTTCCGGGATGAATTTGACCGCATAGCCAACCACTTTGATGGATTTGTCCCGGGTTATATCGGTGACGGTTGTCCGAACATTGTGCATATGAATGTCCTCAACGACTTTGCGCATCATATATTCCGCATCATCCCTGACTTCTTTCGGAACTTCTCCGGCGGCACTGGCTATAAATGTCATAAAAGAGACGGACATACTGGCACAAAATACGATGGCAGATTTCATTCCCGGTTTCCTTAAATCTATAAATTAGGGTCAGGACCCTAGCCACTATACAGGGTAATGGCGGCTATTCGTCAATGTTTCCTGTTAACGATAAAAAGAGAAAGTTAATTTGCGGTTATGCTCGTCTTTCCGACTGCGTTTCAGGTTTTGACAGACTGTTTCGTTTCTTGCTTATGAGCATGGCAGCGATCTTATCAAAAATCATCTGCATTTGGGGCTGTTTGTAGGGATAAAGATCCGGGCTATCCAGTTGATGAATAATCATGGACGAGTCTATTTCGAAAATGAGCAGCCTGCCGTCCTGGGTTTCAGAACAGTCCATGGCATAATATTCGAGCCCGACCCGTTCATGGATGTTTTTCAGGGCGGTTTTATGGCGTGATGCAAAACTGTCTTTGAAGGCGGCCATTTCCCGGGCCTCTTCTTCCCGTTTTTCGGCGCTATCTCCCATGCCGACATTGTCATAGTGATTTATCCAGTGAGATGAAATGCCCATATGGGCAAGTTCCGGCTCTCCATCGATAAGGACAACCCGGTACTTGCGATACAAATTATCCGGGGCTGCATATTCTACATATCGGCTTATAAAGAATTGAGGATTGTCATATCTTGCGAGATAGTCGGTCAGCTCCGCTCCATGAGACAGTTTTTCAAGACCATATCCTGCATGGGAATCCGTTGGGCGAATAATGATCGGAAAGGTGCCGTCGCCAAGAAGCGCTTCGAGGGAAAGAGAGTTTTCTGCAAGGGCTTTGAGCTTCTCCCGGCTTACTTTTGCCGTAAGGGGGACGTCGGCTCCGGGAATATCCTGTAGCTGAGCGCTGATGGTATCTCGGCTTAACTGACTGATTTTCAGAGGTGAATTAAGTATGGGGCCGGGCAGACAGCCCAGCAGGCTATTGACATAAATAAGGCTGGCCTGATTTGTCTCAAGCTCACCCAGGGCAACAATGGCAATATCATGGTCCGGAAACCGGTCCGGCAGAGGTAGTTCAGGAGAGACATAAAGCAGCTCCAGGGTAAATCCTGCCCCCTCGGCAACAAATTCCAGGGGGCAGTTCGACATTAGGGTTCCCGGACCAACCAGGGTCAGAAGGCGAATATCATGTCTGTCCGTCGTTGGTTCAAGGGTAAAATGCTGCTGGATCGACAGCGCCTGTCTTTGAATATCAAGGCCGGTTTCGGGCTGCCCAGTGAGCTGTAGCAGAACAGATAAATCCAGGAGAGCTGCGGGGTTGCCCTGTATTCCCCGGTTGATCAGCTGTTGGCTCAATTCGGAAACATCCCTGCCCTGGTAAATGAGTTTCGCTAATCTGGCAACACCGATAAGGGATGCCTCTGTATCTTTGAATGCCATTCTGTTATCCAGTCAATTCTTAACCAAATGGACCTGCTTTCATGCAGGCATAATGGATTAGAACAGCAAAAAATGTGCCAGATCAGAGATCTCGCACGGGCGCCGTCCGGATATTCAATCCGGAAGAGAGCAGAGTCCCGGAGCTGTTAGGCGTCCAGAACTCTTACTTTCAGAGCATTCTCCTGGATAAAATCACGGCGAGGCTCAACCACATCCCCCATCAGGGTTGAGAAGACCTCGTCAGCTTCATCTCCGTGATTGACTTTCACCTGCAGCAGGGTCCGGGCCTCACTGTCGAGTGTTGTTTCCCAGAGCTGGTCAGGATTCATTTCACCCAACCCTTTATACCGCTGCATGGACAGTCCGCGCTTACCGATTGTCAATATGGCGTCAAGAAGCTCAATCGGGGAGTTGATGATCTGACGCTTGTCCTTATAGGTAAAGGTTGCCGGTTTGGAATAAGCGGCCTTCAGTTCATCTTTCATCGCATCCAGATCACGCGCTTCGGCAGAATGAATGAGGTTGCTGTCCACATGCTGAACTTCCGTTACCCCGCGGACTTCACGCGAGAAACGCAGGCTGAAATCGTCCAGAATTTCACCGCTCCATCCGCGTTCTGTTTCAGAGGACATCGCATCCAGGCGGCCGGCAATAAAGGCGGCGGCTTCCGGTCCCTTTTGCGGATCGCTCAGCACATCGTCGCTCAGGGCGCCGGCAATCGCCACCTGTTCCACGACGGATTTGGCATGCTGACGGGCAATCGCTTCGATCAGGTCGCGACACTGGCGGGCCTGATTAATCAGTTCCAGCAGATCCTGACCGGAGCGTTGTTCTCCTTCAGCCAGGGTCAGAACCGCTTCTTCCGTGCCCTGCTCAATCAGGTAGTCCTCCATAGCAGCCTCGTCTTTCAGGTAAACGGAGGATTTTCCGCGGGTCACCTTGTAAAGCGGCGGCTGGGCGATATAGAGATACCCGTTTTCTACGAGCTCCGGCATCTGCCGGTAAAAGAAAGTCAGCAGCAAAGTCCGGATATGGGAGCCGTCCACATCCGCGTCCGTCATGATGATAATTTTGTGGTAGCGGGCTTTCTCAATATTAAACTCTTCAGCGCCGATCCCGGTACCGAGGGCGGTGATAATCGTGCCGATCTCCTGGGACGATAGCATCCGGTCAAACCGCGCTCTTTCCACATTGAGGATTTTACCGCGGAGCGGCAAAACGGCCTGGTTATGGCGATCCCGGCCCTGCTTGGCAGATCCGCCCGCACTGTCACCCTCCACCAGGAACAGTTCGGAAACCGCCGGGTCCTTGGACTGGCAGTCGGCCA
>DIYE01000221.1:14326-22480 GCA_002428885.1 Alphaproteobacteria bacterium UBA6062 | reverse complement strand
CCCCGGTCGTCCCGCCCCCGGCCAGTGACTGGATGACGGCAATCGCCCCTTGGTCGGGACGAGAGAGGTCCAGTTTTGGAGACTGAATAGAGATCCAGGTAACCTGCCCGCTCAATAGAGAGGACATCGTATAACCGACGGCGATTTCGTCAGCCGACACATCCGGTCCCAGAACAAGCTCCCGGATTTGTATTTCTGTCAGCCCGACATCAAGAACAGACAACTGTGCCGTCTCAAAACCTTGAGAAGCGAGCGCTCTTTTCGCAGCCCACTCCACCAGCGGAACGCGCAGCAGATACCCCCCAAGAACGACAATTCCCAGACAGAGAAGACCAATCAGCCAGGGGCGTGACTTTTTTTCGCCGGATACCATAGCCTATGACGCTATTCAGATTGAGGCGGCAGCTCGGGCTGCCTGATCATAAAGGCCGGACATACTTCTGAGGACGGTGGCGCTTTTACTGATTTCGGCAAAATTCCGATCCGTGGCATTAGCAGATTCTACAAGGCATTTTTCGCGGATTTCCCGATACTTGGCGCAAACATCCTCCCCCTGATCCGTTGTCCGGTAGAACATCTCCTTCCCACGTTTTTCACTGCTGATCAAATCCGCTTTCATCAGTTTTTTCAGGGAGTAATTAATGGTATGGGAATCTTCAACATTCAGCATGAAGGCCACATCCACAAGCCGTTTCTCCCGCCCCCTGTGATTGACATTATGAAGCACCAGAATATCGAGGCCATTAAAGTCACTATACCCCACAGCCGTCATGCAGCGTACCATCCAGCGGTTAAAGGCGTTGTAGGCCATTACCATACCGTATTCGAGCTCACTCATCTGCCAGCCCTGTTCGGACGCCAGATGTTCCGATGAGACGATATGGGGGACTGTTTCTTTGGTCATGTATCTGATCCTGCGCCATTATTTACCTTGTTGGAAGCGAGTATGTCACGAATTCCAGCATCACAACAGAGCTTATATCGCCAAAACGATTATAATTTATTGACGTTTTGTTGTTGTTATTTTATAGTTTCCGAAATTTAGACAAAGTTCGGGAGACATCTTATGTGGCAGTTCTGGGTCGATCGCGGTGGCACCTTTACCGATATCGTAGCGAAAAAACCGGATGGCTCCCTCCAATCCCACAAGTTGCTCTCTGAAAATCCCGAACAATATAGGGATGCCGCTGTTCAGGGTATTCGGGACCTGCTGGGCCTCGGCCATGCAGATCCGATCCCTCCTCACACCATCCAATATGTAAAAATGGGGACGACAGTCGCCACCAATGCCCTGCTTGAACGGGCTGGAGATCGCACTGTTTTCGTTACAACGAAAGGATTTGGTGACTGCCTCCGGATTGGATATCAGAGTCGGCCGGATCTATTTGCCCGCCATATTGTTCTGCCAGAACTCCTGTATGAACGGGTGATTGAAGCGAATGAAAGGGTAGATTTTGAGGGAGATATCCTGACGCCGTTGGACGAAGAAGCCGTTCGGGCTGATTTGCAGGAAGCGTTCAATACTGGCATTCGTGGTGTCGCCATCGCTTTTATTCATGGGTATCGCTATACGGATCATGAAAGCCGTGTGGCTGAGATCGCCAGAGACATCGGTTTTACCCAGGTTTCAACCAGCCACGAAACAAGCCCGCTGATGAAGCTTGTCAGTCGCGGCGATACAACCGTTGTTGATGCTTATCTTTCCCCGATCCTGCGCCGCTATGTGGAACAGGTTGCCGATGAGCTTGGAACATCCTCCGGCTCGGGTACCCGCCTTATGTTTATGCAGTCCAATGGCGGCCTGACGGATGCCGGCCTCTTCCAGGGCAAAGACGCCATCCTGTCCGGCCCGGCAGGCGGTGTTGTCGGCATGACACGCACCGCCGCCATGAGCGGCTACAAGCAACTGATCGGCTTTGATATGGGCGGCACTTCAACAGACGTGACCCATTACGACGGCGAATATGAACGTAGTTTCGAAACCGTTGTTGCCGGTGTGCGCATGCGGGCGCCCATGATGCATATCCATACAGTTGCGGCGGGCGGTGGATCTCTTCTCACCTTCGACGGTGCCCGCTACCGAGTCGGTCCGGAAAGTGCCGGCGCAAATCCCGGCCCCGCCAGTTATCGCCGCGGAGGACCGCTGGCCGTTACCGATTGCAATGTGATGCTGGGTAAAATCCAGCCGCACCACTTCCCCAATGTCTTCGGTCCGGAAGCGAACGAACCGCTGGATGTGGAAGCTGTCAGGACCGGTTTTACCAGGCTGGCAACAGAAATCGCGGAAGCGACCGGTGATCCCCTGCAAAGCCCGGAGGAAGTGGCGGAGGGTTTCCTGCGAATTGCCGTTGAGAATATGGCCAATGCCATCAAGGAAATTTCTGTCCAGCGCGGCTATGACGTGACCGATTATACGCTGAACTGTTTCGGCGGTGCCGGCGGACAACATGCCTGCCTGGTTGCCGATGCCCTGGGCATGACACGGGTCTTCTTGCATCCTTTCTCCGGTGTATTATCTGCTTACGGCATGGGATTGGCTGATATCCGTGCCATGCGAGAAGTCCAACTGGAACAGGCTTTCGATAATGCTGCCGAAGGCGCATGCCGGAAAGCCGCCGAACCGCTTGGACAGGAAGCCATACAGGAGGTTCTGGACCAGGGCGTGGATAAGGACAATATCACCCTCCTCCACAAGATTCACCTCAGGTATGAGGGAACAGATGCTGCCATGCTGATTGATCTGCAATCCGCAGAAGGTATGAAAGAGGCCTTCGAGAAGGCTCATATGCAGCGCTTTGGCTTTATCGCGGAAAACCGCCCCCTGATCATTGAAGCCTTGTCTGTAGAAGCGGTTGGCCTCACGGATTCAGTGGAAGATCCGGAACAAGGCGTTCCGACCCCACTGCCGGAATTTGTGGCTGCTGATACGGTATCCCTCTATAGCCAGGGAGAACGGCGATCCGTTCCTCTTTACAGTCGGGATGAAATGCTGCCCGGTCATACCATTGACGGCCCTGCCATCCTGGTGGAGAAGACCGGTACCATTGTTATTGAGCAAGGCTGGTGGGCAACCCTGAATGCCCGCAACCACCTGATCATGTATCGGGTGGAGGAACGTCCGCATACGGAAGCCATCGGCACAAAAGCCGATCCTGTAATGCTCGAAGTCTTCAATAACCTGTTTATGTCTATCGCCGAACAGATGGGGGCAACCCTTGCCAATACCGCCCAGTCCGTCAATATCAAGGAACGGCTGGATTTCTCCTGCGCCATATTTGACAAAGACGGCAATCTGGTCGCCAATGCCCCGCATGTGCCGGTTCATCTGGGTTCTATGGGGGAAAGCATCAAGGCGGTTATTACCGCCAATAACGGCACCATGAAACCGGGCGATGTCTATGCTCTGAACGCGCCTTATAATGGCGGCACGCACCTTCCTGATGTTACTGTTATTTCTCCGGTGTTCAATGAAGCTGGTGATACTATTCTGTTTTATATTGGATCCCGCGGTCATCACGCCGATATCGGCGGTCGCACCCCCGGTTCATCACCGCCTGATAGCCGACATATCGAAGAAGAAGGCGTCCTGATCGATAATTTCCTGCTGGCCTCAGGCGGTACTTTCCGGGAAAAAGAAACCCGTGACATGCTGGCCGGCGGCACATACCCCTGCCGAAATATCGACCAGAATATTGCTGATCTGACGGCCCAGATCGCTGCCAATGAAACCGGCATACAAGAGCTTCGAAAAATGGTCGGCCATTTCGGCATTGATGTGGTCAGTGCCTATATGGGGCATGTGCAGGATAACGCGGAAGAATCCGTTCGCAGAGTCCTGGATGTTCTCAAAGACGGCTCCTTTACCTACACGCTGGATACGGGAGCTGTGATCAAGGTGAAGCTCTCGGTCGATCGACAAAGCCGCAGTGCCGTGGTTGATTTTACAGGCACCTCCCCACAGGACAGCGGTAATTATAATGCGCCGAAAGCCATCAGCCATGCAGCCGTTCTATACGTGTTCAGAACCCTGGTCGATGATCAGATCCCGCTCAATGAAGGATGCATGAAACCGATCCGGGTCGTGGTACCTGATGGCAGTATGCTGAACCCGACCTACCCGGCTGCCGTTATTGCCGGCAATACGGAAGTTTCCCAATGCGTGACAGACGCCCTATACGGAGCATTGGGAGTTCTGGCGTCCTCCCAGGGAACAATGAACAACTTCCTGTATGGCAATGACCGGGTGCAGAATTATGAAACCATCTGCGGCGGTACAGGCGCAGGACCGGATCATGATGGTTGCAGTGCTGTACACAGTCATATGACCAATACCCGGATGACAGATCCTGAAATCCTGGAATGGCGGTTCCCGGTTCGGGTGGATGAATTCTCCATCCGGAAAGGGTCCGGCGGCTCGGGCCGGTATCAGGGAGGCAACGGCGCCGTCCGCAAACTAACTTTCCTGGAGCCCATGACAGCGACTTTCCTTACCCTGCACCGGGAAACGGACCCTTACGGCCTGGACGGCGGTTCTGCCGGTGCCCGGGGCCAGAACCGGGTTATCCGTGCGGGTGGCCAGACGGAACCGCTGAAAGGCAATGACGAAACGGACCTGTCTCCCGGCGACGCCGTGGTTATAGAAACCCCCGGCGGCGGCGGATATGGGGTTGTGTAACATAGCCGGTTTTTAAAATGTTGCCTGCGACGTTATATCTCTGAATGATGCTTGATAAATCTCCTGGGGGTTTCTAAAAAATGAAGAAGCCTCCAGGGAGATCAATACACATGTCAGAGGACTGGATTACCCAAACTGGTGCAATGGAAACACTGCCTGAAGAAGACAAAAGCTTTCTTCAGGACCATTGTCGGCCCCTGACGCTACCGCAAGGGAAAACAGTTTTCGCACCTGATAGCCCGGCAACTCATTTTATCCTGGTGATTGCCGGCTCCGTCAAGGTAACCCAGGCGGGCAAGCACGGACGGGAAATTGTCCTGTACAGGGTCGGTGATGGAGAAACCTGTATTCTAACCACCTCCTGCCTTTTGTCAGGAGAACGGTATAATGCTGAAGCCGTCACGGAAACTGAAGTGAAAGCCCTCCTCCTTCCTGCGGCGCCGTTCAATCTGCTTTTGGCGCGTTCAGAAGCGTTCCGTCAGTTCGTTTTTTCAAACTATGCAACGCGCATCGCCTCTCTCCTTCACCTTGTTGAAGAAGTTACATTTGAAAAGCTGGACACCCGCCTCGCTCATAAACTGCTTGCTCTTGCTTCCGGCGAAGAGACCGTTGAGGTGACCCACCAAAATCTTGCTACTGAACTTGGCACCGCTAGGGAAGTCGTCAGCCGACATCTAAAAGAGTTTGATCGTAAGGGCTGGATCAGTATCACCCGAGGTCATGTTCGTATTGTTGATATACAATCCTTAAAACAGTTGGCTCAATCCACCGTCTAGCATCCTTATTTCAGAACGACATATACCCCGCCCCTGCGACACTGCACCGCAGTCTGAATGTGACTAAGTCACAGAACACAATACAGGCTAAACTTAGAATGCTCCTGTCACCTCAATGTTGGAGCATATTATGAAAGTAAATGAAGGCGCAGTTGATCGTATTTTAAGAGTTATTGTCGGTCTCGGACTTCTATCTCTGGTTTTTGTCGGCCCGCAGACGGTTTGGGGGTATGTCGGACTGGTTCCGTTGCTGACAGGTCTGGTTGGCTATTGCCCGATTTACAGCATGCTTGGAATCTGTACGGCGAAAAAGGCAGGGTGACCGGAAGTTGTCGTGAGTTGAATGAGCCGTTGTCTCCCGGGGACAGGGCTTATTCTCATATCATTCGACGGCCTAAACATTAAAAAATGTTCAGATTGCAGACAGGCTGGATTCATCGGGGGTCCCTTAAGGTCCAGCCTATTATGTTACCAATCACAGGTTCTAAAATGATCAATTCCAGAGCGAAGGCGGCATTGGCAGTGCTGCTGACCGGCCTCAGCCTCATTTCTTTTTCCAGCGCTGCAAACGACAGGTCCAGAAGTGACCTGCTCGCAATCCTTGATCTGAACAGCAAGCAGGAAAACACGATTTCGCTGCAGGAAGCTATTGATATTGCCCTGCAGCAGCATTCCGGCATTGTCGAGCGAGCCCATATTGAAATCGAAGACAGCCAGGTCAAATTCAATATCGAAATCTCAAGCGGATCTAGCGTCCGGTATCTGCAAATCGATCCCAAATCCGGACAACTGATTTCACAAAGCCTGGATCTTGGAGAAACGATTTTCAATTACCTGACCCTTGGCATGACATCTTTCAGTACAGCCCAGGAACAATCGGTCACAGAGAATTTCCGCAAAGGTCTCGTTAAAATTAAAGGACAGATCATTGCGCTGGAACTGGATCAGGAAGATGGTCTTCTCTTTTATGAAGTTCGCAGCCTTCATGATTCCAGACTGTCTATCACGCTGATCAGTGGCCAAACAGGAGAAACCGTCTTTTTCCGAAACTTCGGTCCGCATGATCATGAGTCTCGCCGCCTGGTTCCTATGCGCTGACGGTTTTCACAATCTCATTTTCCTTCAGTCTATGTTAAAATGCTGAGCGCTCCGGGACCCCGGGGTGTTCGCTTGCTATAAGAACAATCGGTAGTTTCCAGGATGCGTATACTTGTTATTGAAGACGACAGAGACGTTTCTTCCTTCGTTTCAAAGGCATTGAAAGAGAACGGCTTCGCTGTTGACTGCGCCTATGACGGCGCTGAAGGTCTCTATATGGCAACTGAAGAGAATTATGATGCCATCATCCTGGATCGCATGCTCCCCAGGATTGAAGGAGTGTCTCTTCTGAAAACACTTCGGCAAAACAACATTCTGATACCTGTCCTGATGCTGAGTGCTTTAGGAGAGGTCGAACACCGCATAGAGGGACTGAGGGCCGGCAGCGATGATTATATGGTTAAGCCTTTTTCCGTCACCGAACTTGTGACCCGGATAGAAGTTCTGTTGAAACGGACCGGAAGCCAGCAACAGCAATCCGAGACAAAAATTGAGGTAGGCCCTCTTTGCCTCGACCTTCTCAGCCGAAAAGTCACACGGGATGGCATTGAAATAGACCTTAAACCTCGGGAATTCAGGCTGCTTGAATATCTTATGAGACATGCCGGGCATGTGGTTACCAGAACCATGTTACTGGAACATGTCTGGGACTATAACTTCGACCCTCAGACAAATGTCATTGATGTTCATATCAGTCGCCTCAGAAACAAACTGGATAAGAGTTTTGGCGGCAATATGCTACATACGATCAGAGGCGCCGGTTATTCTGTCCGTGAGGAGGGCTGACACTGAAAACCCGCTCCATCACCTTCCGATATATTGCTTTCTATACGGTCGGATTGATCGTACTGACTATTATATTTGTCGGCAGCCTCCTCTGGCTGTCTGATATTTCTCTAAACAGACAACTCAATCAACTTGTTCAGGCCGACTCTGACGCCTTGGTAGAATATTACGAGATAGGCGGAGCGACAAAACTGACGGAGTTGCTTAAATATCGTATAAAAACCAACCCGGAGCTTGAGAGCATTTACCTTTTAACGAATAAGGATTTTCAGACTGTTCTGGGAAACATACCTGAATGGCCGAAGGATATCCCTTATGATGCAACATGGGGTGAAATTGATTGGCAAGCAGAAGATATCCGATTTGATCTCAGATACTATCACCGTGTTCTCTCCGACGGAAAACACCTACTGGTTGGTCGTGTAAATGACCAGATTGAAAATTTTGAAGATCAGGTACATGACATTCTAGAGATAACGTTGCTGACAAGCCTTGTCGCCGGGGCCGTTGTTGGATGGTTTTTTAATTACAGACTTAAAAAGCGCTTCAAACTCATCGAAGAAACATGCCAAAAAATCAGCGGTGGCCAACTCTCCCACCGTATGGCCTATCATGACGACGGGGACGAAATTGATCAAATAGCACAGACCTTGAATACTATGCTGGATCGGGTACAGGTTTTGATGGATGGCATCCAGCACGTAACAAATAATGTTGCCCACGATCTTCGAACCCCCCTTACCAGACTGAGAAGCAGGTTGGAAAGCTTGCAAAAAGAAGTCTCTGAACCCGCGGCTACGAGCTTGCAGGCCTCCGTTC
>DIYE01000221.1:0-14268 GCA_002428885.1 Alphaproteobacteria bacterium UBA6062 | reverse complement strand
TGCAGGCCTCCGTTCAGGATGTGGACGAGCTTCTGTCAACCTTCCAGTCTTTGCTTAACATCAGCCGCATTGAAACCGGGCAGATCAGGAAGGATTTCTCAGCCGTCAATATTAAAGCCTTGTGTCATGATGCAATTGAACTTTACGGGCCGCTGGCAGAAGAAAAACAACAGATCATTTCTTTTAAAAACCAAACGGAAATACAGGTCGCTGGTGATCGGGATCTTCTGTTCCAGTGCATCACAAATGTTCTTGATAACGCTCTTAAATATGCTCCGGATGAAAGCTGTATCACGCTATCCTTAACGCACGAGGATCAACAATGCCACATATCTGTTCACGATCAGGGAGATGGAATACCGGAAAGTGAATTTCACAAGGTATTCGAGCGATTTTATCGGGTCGAGAAAAGCCGTGGCCTGTCAGGAAACGGTCTCGGCCTTTCCCTTGTAGAAGCCGTCATCAATCTTCATGGAGGTACTATCGATCTTAAAAACTCAGACGGTTTTACGATTATCTTATCCCTACCAACGCACCGGCATTAAAAAATATTAATGATTGTGCAAGAGAGACGATAGCTGCCCGTCGTTAGAAGGGATCGAACATCCACTAAAGAAGAAGATTTGTTCGATGATTGAAAGCGTTAATCTGAACCTGTTCCATCTTATTAATGCAAGTGAGCAGTCTCCGGCCTGGCTCATCAATGCAGCCCGCATTCTCTCCGAAGCTCCCCAGTTTATTCTGGCAACCCTTGTTCTGCTTTTCCTGTATCAAAACAGGGAGAAAGCCGCCTTTTATCTTGTTACGGTAACCGGCACCATTGTCCTGGCCCTCGTGATCAGCAAGTTGACGGGCATTTTATTGCCCATCGACCGTCCGTTCGTCGCCGGGCACGGATTTCAATGGCTTGATCATAGCCCGGATCCGTCTTTTCCAAGCGATCACGCCACACTTCTTTTTGCTGTAGCCGGAGCCGCTCTATGGCATCGGGATAGCCGGTTCCTCTGCTTGGTTGCCGTTCTGCTTGGTTGCCTTAACGGCTGGGCCCGCATAACGGTCGGCATTCACTATCCCATGGATATTATGGGCGCATGTGTTGTTGGTTTTGTCAGTGGCGCTGCTGTTTTTACCGGTGCAAAGGTATTTTTCAGCCTGTTTGACGTTTCCTGGTCCATCTCCCGGAAAAATTAGTCTACCTGGTGCTTTTATTGAGTGGTGATCTAAAATCCGCAACCAGGTTGCTTGCCAACTCTCTTCCAGACAACAGGGTTCCGACATCAAGCATGCATTCCGAAGAACGGCATAATGTTAAACGTAAAAAAGGCCATGTCATCCGATGACATGGCCTAATGCGTTTGCGGTTTTCAAAAGATTAGCCGGGCTGCTTAATCGCCCCTTTTTCTTTCATACCGCTTATTTCTTCTTCGCTATATCCAAGACCGGTCAGGATATCGGAAGAATGCTCCCCGATCACCGGACTGTGGGCCAGTGCATCGCCATTCTCGAAACCGGCAAAGCCTGGAATGCGTGGGATGGGAACACGGCCGACGACATCATGATCGATCCAGCTATAGCTGTCGACCGCTTTGGCCTGTTCATCGGCCAGATAGTCATCATAAGTATTAACCCGGCTGTGAATAACACCGTTTTCGGCAAGAGCCCTGCACCATTCATCGGTCGATTTCTTCAAGAATTCCGCCCGGATAATGCCCATGATCTCGGCTTCGTTCTCAATCCGTTTGTCTCTTGAATTGAAGTCAGGATGATCAATCAGATCTTCCCGGTTAATGACCTTACAAAGAGAGGCGTAATGGTGTTCCCGCATGACGGAAAGACCGATATAGCCATCGCTTGTCGTTACAGTTCCAACCGGGACATAAAGAACCGTCGGCTTTCCATTTTCCAGATGATGTTCCAGAATTTTCGCACTCTGGAAAGCCGCGGCAGTTTGCATCAGGCTGGCGTCAATATAGCAGCCCTTACCATTGATCCCCCGGGAAATCAGGGCTTTAAGAATGCTCTGATAGGCAAAAAGACCTGTCAGAAAGTCGATAGCGACCATCCCTGTTTTGAGAGGTGTGCCCTTATCATCCCGGGTCATGGTCATCCAACCAGAGAAGGCCTGGATAGCGCCATCCGTCACCGGACGATCACTGTATGGTCCCTCCTGTCCGTATCCGGTGACAGAGAGATAAATAACGTTTTTATTGGTTTTCGAAACTGTTTCATAATCCAGGCCGAATTTCTTCATCACGCCCGGACGAAAAGACTCTACAACCACATCCGCCTCTTCAGCGATCTGTTTGGCAACCTTCAGGCCGTCTTCACTTTTCAGGTCAACAGAGATGGACTTCTTGCCCAGGTTGACCACCAGGGAATGGGCACAATGATCCTCGATCATCGTTCCAAGGGTGCGGCACCAGTCACCATCCAGCGGTTCAACCTTGGTGACGGTAGCACCCGCCTGAGCGAGCATCATGGCAGAATAGGGTCCCGCAACCCCTTGACTGAAATCAGCGATTTTCAGCCCGTTCAACGCTTGTGTATCATTCACTGCATTTTCCTTCTACTGGGACATTGTTTTTATAAGCGCCAAGTGTGAGAAAGGTTTTATAACGGAAGCCGCTCTTTTCCCCAAGGGAAATTCCGGCATGATCAAAAACTCTTCAACTGATAACGCCCTGACGCAGAGCCTGGATAGCCGCATGATGTTTATTCAGGGCCCCGAGTTTCCGGGTTGCTGTCATGGCATGATGATTGACGGTTGATACGGAAATACCGAGGATGGTGGCAATCTCTCCTGCCGTTTTCCCCTCCAGCGTCCAGACGAGGCACTCCTTTTCCCGTGGGGACAGATCGGAATTTTCCTCGCCGTCTTCTTTTTGCAGATACTGTTCCATGGTGAGAGCATGGGTATCGAAAGCGGCCCGGAAAACGCGCTCATGTTCTCCGCGAGTGACATCCATCAGGTGCTGCTTGTCCGATGACACAATACTAAAAACGGCCAGCTCTCCCTTGACACCCCGGACCGGAATGGACAAGCCATGCATGATCCTGAATTCGCGGGCTTCATCAAAGATAATCCGCTGTGGTTTCCGGAATTTTCTTAAGAAACGTCCCTGCCCCCAGTAAAAAGGCATAGCGGACCTTTCGGAAATCTCTGTTACCGGATCAACCTGGAAATATTGCTTGGACATATAGCGTTTCGTCCATTCATCGGGATAACTGGTCTGAATTGTTTCCGTAACGTCCATGGAAAGATTTCGCGGAGTTTTCAGGACCATGTAGGAGAAGTGTTCAAGCGCAAGATCATTGAGCAGATAGCCGACCCGCTCGGGAATATCCGCCAGATTGTCAGCCTCTCCATAATAGGATTGATTGAGCCAGGATTTCACATCACCCTCCCGTTTTCCAACATACCTCCCCGCCAAAACCTGTATTTGGTGCGCATTCATTTTACCTGTGCCACCATGCCGATAAATCAGCCGAATTCCGTGCAAAATATGACAAAGCTTTGCAATTGTGCGCCTTGGGTCGGCTCTTATACTAACCCGAAAAGGGAACAATCCTGCAACAAATAACGCCACGAATATTCCCAGGGAGTATGTTACATGAACCGCAAGTTTCGTCTGCTGGCTACATCAGCCGCCCTCGCCGTCCTGTCGTCCACAGCCGCTTTTGCCGATATTGTCAAAATCGGTGTCCTTGCACCATTGACCGGCGCCAATGCGTCAGATGGTGAAGAATATGTGCGCGGCGTCAAATGGGCTGTGAAAGAAGCCAATGCCAAGGGCGGTATCGCCGGCCATACGTTTGAAGTGGTCACGGCCGATGTGAAAGACCATTCAGCCGCCAATGTCTCCTCCGCCACGGAAAGACTGCTGGGAACGGATGGGGTACACGCAATTCTCACAGGTTATGCCAGCCTCTCCATGTTCGAAGTGGATCTGATGGCCGAAGCCAACATGCCTTATCTGTCAGCCGGTCCATCCCCGCAATTTGCCGCCATCGTCTCCAAAGACCCGGACTCTTATAACTGCTGCTGGTCTTTTTCTGCAGATTTCAAAGGCTATGTAACGGATGTTCGCCCGGCGATTGAAGCCTTTGCCGCCGCCGGTAAATTCCCGCTTAAGAAAAAAACCGTCGCCATCATCTCTTCCGATAACCCCTATTCCAAGACCATTTCCGAAGGCATGAAGAAGGGTTTCAAGGAAACAGGCTGGACAGTTACCACGGACGAACTGGTTCCTTTCGGGCCGGTAAGTGATTGGCGACCCATGCTGGCTAAAATCCGGGAAAATGAGCCGGAAGTAGTGATCAATACAGATTACATCCCGTCCAATGCAGCCCTTTTCATGAACCAGTTCCGGGAAAAGCCAACCAACTCCGTTGTCTTCCTGCAATATGCCCCGCTGGTTCCGGAATTTGCCAAGCTGGCCGGCAAGAATGCCAACGGCGTCCTTTATAATGCCATTGGTGCGACCCTCAATGTGGAAGCCTGGCCCCGTGGTCACACTGTCAGTAAAGGCTATCAGCAGGAATATGGTGTTCCTTCCGGCCCTTACGGGACCGGCCTCTATGAAATGACCCAGATCTATTTCGATGCCCTGAAAAAGGTTGGTGATCCGAAAGACCATGATGCCATTGGTAAGGAGATCGGTAAAACCAAGCGGGCCGTTATTTCCGGTAATCTGGAATTTAATCCCAAAACCCATGTGGCCATCCAGAGTAATGACCATATTCCGGTGACATTCTTCCAGCTTCAAGATGGCAAACCGGCCATGGTTGCCCCTGAAAAATACAAATCCGGTGATTTCATAACACCGGAATGGATGACCAAATAACGGACCACAGCGTGTCTGATTTTCTGAAAATTCAGGGCCTCGGCAAATCATTCGGGGCCCTGAGAGCCGTTCATGACATGTCCTTCTCCGTCGGGAAAGGTGAAATACTGGGTATCGCCGGTCCTAATGGATCCGGTAAATCGACCCTGTTCAACCTGATCACAAAGATCCCCTTCCCGGCAGATAGCGGGCAGATTTTCCTGGACGGTAAACGGATCGATCGGCTGTCCAATACAGCCCTCACCAAACTCGGTGTGATCAGGACTTTCCAGCGGGAGGCCCTGTTCGGTTCTCTGTCCTGTATCGACAATATCCTGGTCGCCGTTGAGCAGACTAGTGGCGTTCGCGGACGGGAGGCAGAACGGCTCGCCGACGAAGCGTCCGACATTGTCGGCTTTCCCAAAAATTTTCACAACATGCCCGCAGCCGCCCTGCCGGTCTTCTACCAGAAGCAGCTTATGATCACGACGGCAGTTGCCCAGAACCCGCGTGTACTTCTGCTCGATGAACCCGCATCCTCCCTGATTGACAGCGAAATTGACTGGGTCCGGGACGCCATCATGACCCTGAATAAACGAGGCATCACCATTCTGTTGATTGAGCATATCCTGTCCCTGCTCACTGGTGTGTCGGACCGCTTGCTGGTTATGGAGCAAGGTCAGAAAATTGCCCTTGGCGACGCTGCGGAGGTTATTCGCGATCCCGTTGTCATCGAAGCCTTTCTCGGGAAACCACAATGACAGAGCCGTTGCTGGAAATCCGTAATCTTTCCGGTGGTTATCCGCCGGTCCAGGTTTTTCGGAATGTCAACCTGTCCCTGTTTGAGGGCGAGTCCATCGGACTGTTCGGACCCAACGGTCACGGCAAGACAAGCCTGATGAAAACGCTGGCCGGGCTTATTGATCCGTGGGACGGCGATATACTGTTCGGTGGCAAGCGACTGAACCTGTCGGGTAAAATGAAAACCCGCCTGTCCCAGCATCTCAATTACGATATCTTCCGCCGCCGCAGGATTGATCCGGCGGCCGTTGTTCGTGAAGGCCTGATTTATGTTATGCAGGGTAACCTGCTCTTTCCTGAAATGACCGTGAATGAAGTTCTGGCCATTGCCCCGGCGGCGGCTGGAGAGCGAACCGGTGTGCAGGAAATGCAGAAACAAATCCATACCCTTTTCCCGCGTCTGAAAGAACGACAGAATTCAAAAATCCGGTTTCTGTCAGGCGGAGAGCGACAGATGGTGTCCATCGCGGCAGGCCTCCTGGCCATGCCCAGGTTGCTGATCCTGGATGAACCGACCTTGGGCCTTTCTCCCAAAATGCGATTGGAGTTAGGTGCCGCTATCCGGGCGATCCGCGAGACAGGTCTGCCCCTGTTGATTATTGATCAGAATGTCGAGTTCCTGTGCAGCCTGATTGACCGGCTATACCTGTTTGATCACGGCACTATCACCCGGGAACTGGATAGTGACCATATGCCCGATCACGATCAGATCATGTCCCTGATGTTTGAAAGTCACGCCTGATGGAACTGGAAACGCTTCTTTATATTTTGGTATCCGGTCTGGTTCTCGGAGGCCTTTATGCGTTGATGGCTATTGGTCTGTCCGTCGTCTGGACAACCATCGGCGTGTTTAACTTTGCCCATGGGACATTCGTTGCTCTAGGGGCCTATATCGCCTGGCAGGTATCATCGTCGCTCGGCGGTGCGCCGGGGTTTCTGCTTGGCGCCGTTATTGCGCCTATCTCGCTGTTCATCATCGGCTATGCCCTTCACTATGCGCTGATCAAACCCTTTGAGCGCAACCCCAATATCGTCCTGCTATCCGTGATTACCACCCTGGCAGCAGCATCAATCATTGAAAGCCTGATCCAGTTGATCTGGGGACCACGAGAAAAGCAGATAGAAGCACCGGTCAGCGGCAATTTGGAGGTCGCCGGGCTGAGTTTTTCCGCACAGGATATTCTGACCTTTGTCGTCACGCTGTTTATTCTCGCCCTGCTCGCCTGGTTCCTGAAACGCTCCGGTACCGGACGGGCTATGCGGGCTGCGGCGCAGAACCGCGAAGCCGCCCAGTTGATGGGATTTAATGTCACTCATCTTTATGCCCTGACCATCGGCATTGCAGCGGCAACCGCCGCCATCGCCGGTCTGTTTATCGGCTCGATCCGATTTATCAATCCCACTTTCGGAGTTGATCCGCTGATGAAGTCACTGATTGTTGTGATCTTTGGTGGCGTGGCCCATTTCACCAGTCCGATCCTCGCAGCCTTTATCGTCGGTTTGATCGAAGCGTTTTCCGTTTATCTCTTCGGCCTGTACTGGGCCCCCTCCATCCTGTTCGGGCTGATGATCATCGTCCTGCTTATCAAGCCGGAAGGGTTATTCGGTTTTCAACGTAAGACACTCTAGGTAAAGCGCTCTCATGAAATACGATCCTCCCTTTCAGCGCACCAACGGTTTCCCGCCGGTTCTAATCCTGTTCGGCATGATGCTGTTGTTGCCGCTTGTTCTTACGGATACCTACAGCCGGCATATCCTGATCCTTGTGATGATTTATGCAGTCATCGCTTCCAACTGGGATCTCAGTCTGGGTTATGGCGGAATCTTCAATTTTGCCCATATGACCTTTTTTGCCATCGGTCTCTATGGCTACGGCATCCTCGCAAAAGTCGTTGGCATTAACCCCTGGCTCGCCATTCTGCTGGCTGCCATGATTGCTGTCGCCTTTGCGGCTCTTCTTTCAATCCCCATCCTGAAGCTGGAAGGCGTCTATGTCATCCTGGTGACCATCGCTGCGTCACAGCTCGTCCTGAAACTGATTGTCAGCCAATCCGACTATACAGGCGGAACCAGCGGAATGGTGCTGCTCCCCAGGCTGACCCTTGGTGACTACAAGCTGAACAGTGACGGACGCATTGGCTATTATTATGTCGGCCTTTTCCTGTTGGGACTGTCGACATTTTTCCTTTATAAATTTAACCGCTCATCCCTCGGCAGGGCTGTGAAAGCGCTCCGGGATAATAAATATTACGCTATTTCCCGTGGTGTCTCCGAAGCTCGCATGCGCCTGATCACGCTCTGTGCTTCTGCGTTTTTTCCGGGGCTGATCGGCGGCTTCTACGGCTCTTATGTTCGAGTTGCCTCCCCGGATGTGTTTGGCCTCGGTTTCCTGACGATTACCTTATCCATTCTACTGGTTGGCGGTGTTTCCTCAACCTGGGGACCTATCCTGGCAGCCTTCCTGATTACTATCCTCGCTGAGCTTCTGGGAGATTACGGGATCTGGCGGGATATCAGTATTGCGGCCCTGATCATTCTCGTGATTATTCTTTATCCCGGCGGTTTATTCGCCGCCGTTCAGGAGCTTTGGAATTTTGCGGATAAAAGCAAAACCGCTCTTATCGCCTGGTATCGGCGCCAGTATAAAGCCGGTTCCAGAAAAGTCCTGACCGGTGCCGAAGAAAAAATGATTAAGACAAGCCACGGAATGGTGGCGATTGCCGATACCAATATCGGCCCTAAATCCATTGTCTTTATTCATGGCAACTCATCCTGCAAAGAAATTTTCACCCATCAGTTCCGTTACTTTTCGGAGAAGTACCGGGTGATTGCCATTGACTTGCCGGGACATGGGGTTTCCTTCAATGCCCGTCCGGAAGAAGACTATTCCGTCCAGTCCTACGCCCGCATGGTTGCCGATGTGGTAGAGGAACTGGATCTGGTGGAACCGGTCATTTTCGGTTGGTCCCTTGGCGGCTATGTAGCTCTTGAATATGCGGCAGCAGGATACCCTCTCTCAGCCGTTTCCATCTCCGGCACCTCCCCCGTGAGCGTTTTTCCGGATGATATGCCGAAGGGCTACATCCCATCCCCCCATATGGAGCTGGCCGGTAAACGCTTTCATTCCGGATATGAGAAACAGAGCTATGCGGTGCATACGGTGGGGACCGATAAACCGGAGGCAAAAATGTTCCGTGACGCCGTTTGGCGGACCGATGGGCGAGCCCGGGAATATGTGTTTTCAAAGCTGAAAACCGTCGACTGGCCGCGGCAGACCAGGCTGCTGCAAAAAGGAGACGTGCCGTTCGCCATACTAAACGGCCCAGAAGATCCTTTTATCAATCACAGCTACTGCCAATCCTTGAGTTACGGCAATATCTGGACCGGTAGCGTCATCACAATTAACGGCGGCGGCCATGCGCCTTTCTTTATGAAACCGGATCAATTCAATCAACAGTTCGACGCGTTTCTGAAATCTCTTTAGCACATATTCAAAATTTATTTTTGATCCGGGCAATAAACTGCTGGACTTTCTCTTCCGTCAGGCTTTCACTGTTATAGAGGGAGAGCATTTTAAAATCACAGCCGGAGGTACAAGCGCCAACGATGCCTATTTTCAGGATTTTGCGCACCGGCCGTCCCATAATGAAACGGTCTACCCACCAGGGAGAGCCAAGCGTGGTGATCACCCTCACCTCTTTCAGCTTATGAAGATTTGGTTTGATGCCTGTCATATCTTCCGCATGAAGATAGGCATATCCCGGAACCCAAATCCGGTCGATCCATCCTTTGAGAATTGCCGGCAATCCGAACCACCAGGTCGGGAAAAGCAGTATAAGGCATTCCGCTTCCTGCAACTGCCTGATATCGTTTTCTACCTCAGCCACATCAAAGCAGTCTGAATAATAACTGTCCCTCTCCTGCGCCGTTAAGACCGGATCGAAGCTCTCTTTATAGAGATCCTTGACGGTTATCTCATAGCCCCTGGATTGCAAATGAGCTTTCGTTTCCTGCGCCAGATGGCGACAGAGACTGTTTTGCTGAGGGTGAGCAATGACGAGAAGAGTTTTCAAACTTTGGAACTCTCATAGGAAGTGGCAGAATTACCGACGCTCCTGCCATCCTCGCGTCTATTTCTTAAACAGTAAAGACAGAAAACCGCTGTATTTTTCCGGCATCAGGCGTTGGATACGATCCAGAAGCCGGGCGTCGGCGCCGATAAGGATACGTTTCTTTTTCTTCTCAACCCCTTTCAGGATAACGTCAGCCGCCTGTTCCGAGGTGGTTTTGGCAATATGATCGAAATTTTTGATCATATCGGAATGGCCACCCCCGTCCGGGCCGCCATTTACGAAACGGGCATTGCGGGCGATATTGGTTTTGATGCCGCCGGGATGGACACTGCTGGCATAAACACCGCTGCCGTCCAGCTCCTGACCAAGCGCCTCAGTGAAACCACGAATAGCAAATTTACTGGCATTGTAGGCACTTTGCCCCGGAACAGCGATCAGCCCAAACAGACTGGAAACATTGATGATGTGACCGCTTTTTCTTTCCTGGAAATGCGGCAGGAAAGCTTTGGAGCCATACACCATACCCCAGAAATTAATATCCATCAGCCAGTGAAAATCATCGTAATCGATGGTCTCTGCCCGATCGACCAGAGCCACACCGGCATTGTTGAACACATAGTCGGCCTGCCCGAATTCCTTCACCACATCCTGCGCCCAGGCCTCAACCGCCTCCCGGTCACTAACATCCAGCTCACTTTGCAGGCAGCCCACATTATGCTTTGCCACCAGCTCCGCTGTTTCCTTCAATCCTTCGATATTTTTATCGCTGAGCGCAACCGAACAACCTTCGGAGGCCAAGCGCAAGGCCAGAGCGCGACCAATTCCCGATCCCGCACCGGTAATCGCGGCGACTTTTCCGTTAAAACGCATTTCTACTCCTACTCTTTCTTATTGTTGTTTTTGAGTTTTACTCCGCAGCCTGGATATCCGGCTGCTTCTCTTTTCCGCCTGTCTTTAAAGCCAGGAAACGACTCATTTCCACCACCATCACATCCACATCCGGCAAAACGGCGGAAGCGCCGATAAAGCCGTGATACAGATCTTCATACTCCGCCATGTCCACATCGGTACCCAGCTCTTTCAGTCGTTCGGCAATCATCACACCATCATCCCGCAAAGGGTCAAAGCCGCAGGTTCTGATCCAGACAGGGCCCAATTGACCGGATACCGCCCTCTCTAACGGCGACAAAAGCGCTTCATATTCTGTCTGACTTTTATCTTCAAAATGCGATGCAAACCAGTCCAGCAACTCCTGGGTCAGGACAATATTTTCCTTACCCAGCAACCTGCGCGCCTCAGTATCCGGAGAGGTCATCATGGGTGGATAAATCAGGGCTGTTGCGGCAGGCCTGTTGCCCAACGTATCGTTTGAGGCTTCAGAGGCGACCAGCAAGGCCAGCGCGGCTCCGGCACTGTCTCCGCCTACCGTTATCCGGGCCGGGTCAAGATCGAAGGAAGATGCTTTTTCCTGTAGCCAGCTCCAACTATCCAGCGCGTCCAACATAGCCGACGGAAACCGGTTTTCAGGTCCCATCCGATAATCAACCGCGATGACGGGAGCTCCGGTCTCCAGGGCAATTTTCCGACAAAGCCGGTCGTGGCTTTCCAGGCCGCCGATGACAAATCCGCCGCCGTGAAAATAAAGAAGGCACCTTCTTCCCTTATCACCGGGTTTTGGATCATAAAGCCGACCACCCACGGACCGACCCGGAAGATCCAGGGTCAGATCCTCTACCTTGCTCAGGGAATGTTTGGGGCCATCAAAGAGAGACATGGATTTGTTATACCCGCCCCTGATCATCGGGACGGTCCATTGTTCCGCAGGCACACCGAATTCCCCCTGCAACTCGATCAGCGCCTGCGCTTTTGCTTTTAGAGTCCGGCCACCGACTTTTAAGGCGCGACTGCCGATCCGGCGCTCCCAGTAAGCGTCGCTGCCGCGCATCAGCATAAAGCGCGTCCACATGAAATAAGGCAGTTTGAACAGCATTGCGGATGACATGATCTTTCCTCCCTTGTCACACGCCGATTTGTTCCGGCGTCTTCTTCTGCAGGTGGAAATCCTGCAGCCTGATTTTCTTTTTGTCCCGGCGGAACCGGCTGGCGGAATGAGGATAAAGCGTATGGATCTTTCCGCTTTCCGCCTTGTACCAACTTTTACAGCCTGTCGCCCAGACAGTCCCCTGCAGTTCCTCCTGCAGCTTGATATTCTTTTGCTGCGTTACCTCTTCCCGAGGTTGCAGGAGCTTGTCTTTCCCGGCCAGTTTAAGGCATTGCATGATATAATGCACCTGGGCCTCAATCATAAACACAACGGAGGTTGATCCTACGCCGGTATTGGGCCCGGTGACAAAATAAGCATTGGGAAATCCGGGAACCATACCGCCTTCATACGCCGTCGGCTCGTCCTTCCAAAGAGTTTGCAAAGACATCCCCTGCTGACCGGTCAGATCGATGGACATCATTTGCTTGTGCAAGTCGTAGCCGGTGGCCAGAACCAGAATATCAGCCTCATGGCGACGTCCTGTACCGTCTATAACAGCATTCTCTTCGATGTGGTCCAGGCCGTCCGTTACGACCTCTACATTCTGCCGATTTAGAGACGGATAGAAGTCGTCAGAGATCAGGATACGCTTGCACCCCAGTTCAAAGTCCGGCACCAGCTTCTCTTGCAGATCAGGATCTTGCACGGTGCTGCGCATAAATGTCAGGATTACTTTGGTAAAGCGTTTCCGGAAAAGGGATTTACGCTTCAGGAGCGGCGTCAGCACCAGATCGAACCGCCAGTAGATACGCCAGCGCAACAGCTTCATTTTCCAGGGGTTTTTCCGAAATCCCCGCTTTTCCTTCTCTGTATAAGCCCGGTCCATCCTGGGAGCGATATAGTTGGCCGTTCGTTGGAATATTGTAACCTTGCGAGCCGTTTTCGCAACTTCCGGAACAAGCTGAATGGCGCTTGCCGCACTACCGATAACCACCACATTCCTATCTTTCAGATCCACATCATGTTGCCATCTGGCGGTATGGAAGGCCGGGCCTTTAAAGGCGTCTAGGCCTTTCAGATCCGGCGTGGTTGGAATATTCAACCCGCCGGAACCAATAACCAGATGCCGTCCCTGATATCGAGTGCCATTGTCGAGTGTCACGTCCCAAAGCGCCGTTTCCTCATTAAAGACAGCAGAGGCGACACCGTTTCCAAAGCGTATATAGGGGATCAGACCAAACCGTTTCGCACAGTCTTCGATATAATCCCGGATTTCCGGTTGGGGAGAATAAACGCGGGACCAGTCAGGATTGGGGGCAAAGGAAAAACAATAGAAATGAGACGGTACGTCACAGGCCGCTCCGGGATAGGTATTCTTGTACCAGGTCCCACCAATTCCCTCTTCTTTTTCCAGAATGACAAAGTCTTGCATCCCCGCTTCAAGCAACCGGTATCCCATGCAGATACCGGAGAAACCGGCGCCAATGATCACGACATCCAGCACAGCAGATTCAGTTTCCTGATTCTCCTGTGAATCCAGGGTTAGCCCTTCTCCCGCGAGCACCTGGTTCTTCATCGCACTCTCCCTGTATGCGCGTATGCTTTCTTATTCTTCGCACAGACAGAGTAGACTGTTCTTATTTTAAGTCAATTGCTTTAAAAATTGAAAAACACCCTATGCCAACAACATTCCCATGGCGGACTGCACAACCTGTTCAACCGCATTTTCCTTATGCCAGATCTTGTTGGGGAAATTCTCATTTGTCAGGGCTCTTTCCCGCTCAGAAAGAGCTGAAAAGGCATATATCTGCATCAGATGGAGACGGGTTTCCACCAGATCCGGATCCATGTGTTTCATAAAGATCCGAATGTGGTTCAAACACCTGTAATAAGCGGCTTCCTTGGGATCTCCCAGCACCTCAAGGACGAATTTCGGGTTTTCCCGAAGCGCCAGCACAAACAACCGGACATTACTGAGATGACGAGGATCGTCTCCCGGTACAATGGCGCATTCGATAAAGATCCGAAGTACTTCCAGCATGTTATCAGGGCCACCGCTCGCCTCAAGCTGATCCAGAAGTTCAGTCCGGTGGCTCTCCATCTTCTCCCCGGCATCGGTCAGTAGTTCCCGCGCCAGATCCTGTTTGGTCCGGAAATAATAATGAAGAGACGCCATGTTCTTTTGATTTGCAGCGGCAACAATCTCGCGAACCGTCACAGCTTCAATCCCGCGTTCTGCAAACAAGGCCTGCGCGGCAATCTTAATCCGGTCTCTGGTTTTGATCTTCTTCATGTACCTATCACTCTCAAAGACTGAGAGCTTTATAAACGCCTCGAATGAGGACAACCAGCCAAATCTTCTATTCCCCTGCTGAGGCCGCTTTTGAAACAGCCTGCAGGTTGTCTTCATGATCCCGCCGCGACAGGCGATAGCGGCTCGCATAATACCAGGTGGAGAGATAAAGCAGCGTAACAAAGGGCACATAGAGGTAGGCGACGTCCGTCAAGACGGCCTCATCGAGGATATCGCCTGCACTGCTGGCTGAGCTTAAGAAAATGCCGGATGCAAAAATGCCAAGGCCGGAAA
>DIYE01000276.1:7037-20364 GCA_002428885.1 Alphaproteobacteria bacterium UBA6062 | reverse complement strand
CGACACTCGCCATGCTGATCGGCGGCAGGAAAGCTGCGAAATGGGATCGGCGTATCGGTCCGTTGATGGCTGCGGTCATCGGCGGATTGTTGTTGGGATATGGCGCTCGCCTTGCTTACGGCTGTAACATTGGTGCTTTTATCAGTGGTGCTGCTTCCACCAGCCTGCATGGCTGGGTGTGGATCCTATGTGCCCTGCCGGGCAACTGGATCGGCATGAAAATGCGCCGGTTTTTCTAGAGCATATTTTATTCAGAATTTTTTACAGGAGAAAAGAATGACACCGACATCCTTTCTGAAATCTCACACAGCTTCCTTGATGGCAGTAACCGCAATGACAGGTGTTGTGCTTTTATCCGGACAGGCTGCCGCAGCCCCGCAGGTTATTGAACTTACCCAGGTTCCCTGTCAGTTTCTGGATGTGGAAGGGGATCACGGCTACACATCTACCCGAAAAGCCGATTGCGAAGCCATTAATGAGAAGTCCGGCACAGAGCGTTTGGCCAAAGCTAAAACCCTGACACTGAAGCCAGGCGAATATATCTTCCGGGTTGCCAACAAAAATGTTCCTTATGAACTCGGTTTCTGGCTCCGTGAGAAAGACTATAACTGGAAGAACCCGCTTCATAAACTGAACAAGATCAGTGTTTCCGGCGGTGGCCTTCATACGGGTGAAACCAAGGATTACAAGGTTACCCTGAAACCGGGCGAGTATCTGTTCTCCTGCCCGCTTAATACCACACCGGATTACAGTCTCGTTGTGACCGAAAACTAGGACCAGGACCCGTGATCGGGTTCTGCCCCTCAGATCCGGCTTATGGTGTTTCCCGCACCAGCCGGAAACCGATTAGGATATGTTTGAGGGAGGAGGGTCTGCCGTGCCGGGCAGCCGGACGGCAGACACCGCAGCCCTTGTCATCCCAAGATCCGCCTTTGACAATATATCTGTCATTTCCGGCAGATGTGCGGGTCCATTCAAAAACCTGACCGGCAGTGTCTGTCATCCCAAACGGGCTGTTCCCTGATGGGAAGGATCCGACGGGCATTGTATCAAAAGGGCCTTGATCATGGCTGTTGAGACGGCGTGGATTGAATTTCCTGCCCCAGGGAAAACGGCGGCCATCTCTTCCTCTTGCCGCTTTCTCCCACTGTTCTTCCGTTGGTAATTGCCACTGTTCGCCGGTGCGAATTGAATACCAGGCGGCAAAACTGCGGGCATCCTCCCAGGAGATCAGGACCACTGGATGATGTTCCCGACCTTCAGGGTATCTCCTTTCTCGCCAGATAAATTTTTGGGTCCTGGAAAAAGGGTGAATGAGACCATAGCTTTGCCATAGAGATCGGGAGACCTCGGGTTGTCTGTGATCTGTTTCCTTGAGAAAGATCCGGTAATCTTCATTGGTAACCAGGCGGCTGGTAATATGATATGTCGGCAGATGAGCAGTTTGTCTTTGTCGCTCACTTTCATACCAACGTCCGGTCCGGGTCAGGCTGTGGCCATAGGCCTTTTCATCCAACCGGTAAGCCGCTTCCCGCTCTGCCCGGTCAGACCCCAGAATATAATTGCCGGCGGGAATTTGGATAGCCGGTATCAACGCTTTTTCAGGGGTTGTTTCAGCGTTAGAGACGGGTAAAAAAGCCGCCCAAAATAGGCTGATTGTTAAAGGATACAGACCTGGTCGCATGATCTCTCCATCCGTCACAGTTATGTGAAGCATCGTTATTAGAGGCAGGTTCTCCCATCTGACATAGTTTGGTCAAGAGATGCTGTAGATATCTTGAATACTTTCGAGTGACATCTCGCCTTTGCTAGGGAGGTACATCAGAACAATCAACAGCAAGCTTTATCAGCCGACTTTCCTGCCATGGGACTTCAAAATGGCAGGGCAGCTTTCTTTTTTGTCCCGAAACAGGTTTATGAATGAGGAGAAAACCATGTTGAAGAAATCCCTGACAGCTACCACAATCGGTTTGACGGCTCTGTCTGCTGCAGTTGTTGCAGCACCGGCCGCTCAGGCAACCTCTCTTGATGGCGTTGTTATTGCTTCTTGTGCCCCTTGTAAGGCCAAGAAAAACCCTTGCAACCCATGCGCCGGTAAAAACCCGTGCAACCCTTGTGCAGCCAAGAACCCTTGCAACCCGTGCAACCCTTGCGCCGCCAAGAAGAAAAACCCATGCAACCCATGCAATCCTTGCGCTGCCAAGAAAAGCTGAGTTGAAACGGTCTTCATCGACCGTATATGTATAGAAGTCTCCGCGCGGGTTGCTTAGGCGGCCCGCGTGTTCTGTTGATGGTGTGAAACTGCTGAACGGGTGAGAATATGCTGGATTGGGACAGCCTGACATTACAGGAACTGGAAGAAATGGCCGAAGCAGGGCAGGAGGTTCTGAACTGTTACCGGGTTCTTGCCAAGTCCAGCGACAATATCGTTGGCGAGGTGATTAAGGATTACGGTACCTTCTACGAGATGGACCACTATCCGCCTGGCGATGTCTATGATCCGGAAAGTCACTCTCAATATTATTATCATGCCCATCGTGACGGTGAGCATGGTCATTTCCACACATTCGTTCGCTCTGAAGGAATGCCTGAGAACATGGCCCCTATCCAGGATCAGTCTCGGCAGGATTATATGGATGAGCGGGATGATAACATCTGTCACGTGATCGCCATTTCTATGGATAATCGGGGCTTGCCCATCAGCCTTTTCACCACCAATCGCTGGGTGACGGCTGAGAACTGGTACAGGGCAGAAGATGTTATCCGGTTAATCGACAGGTTCGAAATGGATCTGGTGCCGCCCTCCTGGCCGGTCAATATCTGGCTGACAGCCGTGATCCGGCTCTATAAACCACTCATTGCCGCCTTGCTTCTGGAAAGAGACCGCAAGATGGAAGAATGGCAAGCCGCCCATCCTGATGAAGATGTTTTTGAAGATCGGGATCTGGAAGTAACCTCGGAGATCCGGATTTCTGTTGAAGAGCATCTTAAAAAGATCGAAGCTCTACTCGCCCGGGAAATGGGTGAAAAGGTAGCTATCTGACGGTTTTATCTTTTATCGTCTGACAGAGTATTGATCCTAACTTCAGCATGATTTATGGGTGACGTCATACAATTATTTGATTAATAATTGCGAATGAAAATCATTCTTAAGATTTTTTAATCATTGGATTGTCACGTGCTTAAAAAGTTGTGCAGAGGTCCGGTCGGACTGATCCTTGCTATTCTCTTGATTCTGGGAAGTGTTAGCGGAATTCGGTACTATCAGTCGGTTGCTGCTGACAGAGTTTATGAGCGGCTGGCTAACAAACAGGTTGATAAATTACGGCATATGATTATTGCCTTCCGTGCAATATCGTTCGAAGGAAAATCCATAAAGATCTCTGATCATCACCGGAATGTTGTGAATTCAACCTCTTACAAGCTCGCCGTTGAAGCTGTTGTCAGATCTGAATTTACGGACGTTGAGGCGGCAGAATTGTCAGACATTTTTGATCGGGAGGAAGAGCTGGTCGATCTTGTTCGCGGGATTCTTGAAATGTCGCTTGAGGATCTTAACGAGGCAGGTGAGGATGCAGCCTCACTATTCCCGAAGTTTCAGCACCACGACAAAAACAGTCCATTTGACATTTACGCTGAACAAATTGCTATTAAAGCATTTGATGACATGGCCATAGCCTGGGAAGAGAAAAGCGAAAAACCCTGGCCCAAGAATTGGAAAAGCGTTGTGATCGCCTACTTATATAGTATAGCGACTTCACAGGAAATGTATGAGGAGTTAGTGCCTAAGATTAAAGCGGATATGTCAGAAACAGACCTGACACTTGTTTCCCGGTTTAATCATTTATCGACGGAAAAACTCCAAAATGCCTTTGCCGAAGCCGTAAGGATGGAAAACGGAAAAAGTCAAAACAGGCCGTAGAGTCATTCCGAAAAATGAGTTTGATACAGGAGAGGGTTGGCGCTGGCGGCCTGTACCAAACTCAACCGGTCGATAATCATTCACCGGCTATTGGAAGAAGGAGCCCACCCCCTCTCTTCCGATCTTTAAAAGCGGAGCTTGGCGCCGATTTTAAAGGTTCTGCCGCGTCCGCCCCAGGGAACGGCTGTTTTCGTTACATCATTCCAGATTGTTCCTGGATTAGAGGATGTGCTTGCCGGACGATAAAATCTGTCAAAGAGATTTTCGACGGACCCAAAAATTTCCAGATTCTCGTTATATTTGAAGGTCGAGTAGAGATCGAACAGCGTATAGGATGGTACATCAATAGGGCCGCCGTCTTTGACATAGACTTCCATATTCGGCGGGGCTCCCCTCAGATCATATTCGGTCGCGCGTGCCTGTGTACTTTTACCGGTAAAACTAACTCGGCCACCAATAACGAGCCTTTCGTCAAACCATCTTGTCCCGAGGTCAAGCGAACCTCTTATCCGGGGCTGCCGTCCGATATCGTTTCCAAAGCCAACCGAGGCCTCACTGTAAGGTTGGTCGGTTTTGGAATATGTCGCTGAACCGTTAACATAAAAGCGTCCGATATCATAGCCAGCAGAGAATTCCACACCTTGCATACGCACGGTTTCATCCGCATTCTGATATTGTTGTTCTTCATCTCTGACCCTTTGTTGCAGAACCGGATTACTAAGTTCTCCAACACGGGCGAAATCTCCGGCGTTCAGGGCTATCGCAATCTCATCAATCAGTTCTTTCGCTGACATAAAGGGATTAACGCCGACACCGATATAGTTATCAATTTCATTATAGAAATAATTGAAACCGATATTAAAACTGTCACCAGCTCTTAGAAGATTGGAACGCTTAATGTCAAAGCCGACATCCAGTCCTCGCATTTTTTCAGGTTCAAGTTCCGGGTTGTTGGTCGCTGGTGTGCCGAGACCGCTGAAATCATGAGAAGCAGAGAACATTTCTGACGTTGTTGGCGCTCTGGACGAGAGTGCGAACCTGCTGAAGAAACGAACGCCGTCCCATGGCCGGTAAGACAACCCGATACTCGGATTAAGATCCCCACCGGATTTGGAAAATTCAACATCTTTACAAGGGTCACCACCGGGAGGGCAAGAGCCGGAGCCCGCTGCAGTAAAAGAACGGACGCCTTCAACATCCCACCGATCATAACGCAAGCCGGCATTCAGCTCAAACTTGCCCCATTCGGCATTTGAATCCAGAAACAGACCGGTTTTAATGAGTTCTCCGTCAGGATTACCGCCTCTTTGCGCATTGCCTTCATAAATATCTGCTTGCATGGCTGCGCCATATTCGAGTTTCAATCTAACGTCATCAAGGACCGTAAATTCGCTGATATTTGTAAGGTCAAATCCGTAGGCTGTATTGGTTCCTTCACGGCCGGAGAAACTACCGGCTCCATTATCCGGAAACTCCAGATATGTTTCGCCGAGATGAACTTTCAACCGTGCGCTGATCCAGTCACTGTCGGGTGTGTAGGTATAGACAGCGTTTGCGGATTTCTTTTCAAGCATCCATTGATAGCCGGAGGTCCCGCCGGCATAAGTCGTGAAGGCCAGAAATGAGTTTTTATAGAAACTGGCTGACGTTTCCAGACTATGAGCGTCGTTTGGGCTGAAATTAAATTTGAACAGACCAGAGACAGGTTCGCGGACTGTATCAATTGTGCTGTCGCTGGGGACATCGTTTCCATCGCCATCGGTATATCTGTCGACATATTTGTAGCTGAGGGCGCCCATAATATCGGCATATCCGGTCTCTGCGATCGTTGTTCGACCTGCAGCGGAAACCATATAGGACTGTTCGGTACCGTTGTTGGAGAGTTCTGATTGTATCTGAGCGCCAATATTTCTGCCGGGCAGAAGGATATCATCTGCCGTGATGGTCCGGAAATTAACAGCACCGCTTAAGGTTCCCATACCGTCAGCACCACGGGCCTGTCCTTTCTTGATATCAACGCTCTGGATAAAATTGGGATCGATATAGACAAGAGGGTCCGTTGTGCCACTGTGGCCGGATACGTTACGGAAGTTTTGCGGAACACCGTCGATCATCACATTGACCCGACCTCCCCCCTGCATGCCGCGCACATTGACGGAAAGGCCGGGTTGGTCGACGGGTGCCCTGGTGAAAACACCTGGCTGGGATCGCAGAACCGCATTCATGTCACCGGCGTATTTTTTCTGTATGTCGTCACCTGAAATAACTATTTTACTGACAGTATCGGCTTCCGAAGCATAGACAAAAATCGGTTCGAGAGTCTGCGAGCCGTTGTCAGACGTATCCTGAGGGGTCGCGTTATCGGCGGCGCGTCTGATGATCACAGTGCCTTCAGAGGTGGCATCGACACTCAGATCAGTACCGTTCAGCAGGATGTTGAGGGCCTCCATTGGTTCATATGCCCCCTTGAGACCCTGGGTCTCATACTTGGATAATAGGGCGGAATCTGCTGACAGTTTCAGCTTTGCCTGTTCTCCGAAAAAGACCAGCGCCGAGGATAAAGAGCCGGCGGGAATATCGAAAGTTACCTGGGTGGCCTGGGGGTTTTCAGTCTTTGTACCCTGGGCGGCAGCAGGGCCTCCATACAGGTTTATCGGATATAAAAAGGCTGTCAGCAAGCCATAGGTTATCAGGCGTTTATGCCTGGCGATGGGGGTATGTTTCATGGACCGGTTACTCTACTCTGCGACGCATTGATGGTTTGTTCCTGGACGGTTTTTCCGCCTTCCCAGACAAGACGCTGCAACCGGATTTTTTTTCCGGATTTTTTAAATTTTTTTTTAAAACCTTTTTAGATCAGATGGTTGGGTGAAGATCAAAAGGAACTTAGAAGCGTGGTTCCCATGGCTGTACGGACCTGTATGCCATTTGAGCGGGCTATGGCGGCAATGCTGCTGTCAGGGTCCGAGAGATCATAAACGCCGGTGATCCGCTGGTTTTTGAGAGGCGCTTCCAGAATGATGATCCTGTTTTCTGAATACCGATCCAACTGATCGATGACGGAACCCAGGGAGTGATTATCAATCAGCAGTTTTCCTTTTCGCCAGGAGGCGATAAAACTGTTGTCGACCGTCCGTTTCTGCCCTTTACCTGCCTCTGTCATGGAGCCGACGTCATGTATCTGTAAGTCAAGTTCGTTTTTTCCGCTCTTATGGGACAGTCTTACATGCCCGTGCCTGACACCGACATAGACTGTTTCGTCATAGAGTGAGATATTGAAAGCTGTTCCCAGGGCACGTGTTTCTGTCTCCCCCGCTGTTACGATAAAGGGGCGATTCTTGTCGGGAGCAACATCAAAATAGGCTTCCCCTGCCAGGAGCTTTATCCTTCTTTGGTCTGCCGAATAGTTAAGATCGACGGCGCTGTCGGCACCAAGATACAAGACACTGCCGTCCTCCAGATCTATTTCACGGCTCTCCGCCGTGGTTGTTTGATGATCCGCCTGGAGCCAGATGTTGAACGGCTGGAAAAAGGTTATTCCAAAAACCAGGAGTGTTGCTGCCGCGAACCCTTTTAAACCCCGGTAAACTCCAGGTGGTGTTTTGGATGATAGCGTTGCTCCCATATCCGGCTGGATGCCTTTTTCCGTTGCACGACCTTCAATATCCCCGGCCTGCTGCAGAATAAAGTTTGTCTGCGCGCAATCCTGCCAGGCGGCGAGATGAAGGGGGTCCTCGTCACACCAATCCTGTATTTTCTGCTTGAGGCCGGCGTCCCCCGGATATTCTTCAAGGAGAATAAACCACTCAACAGCCTGGTTTTCAGCGTTCTCCCGTTTGTCGCTTATCTCTGTCATGTTGGTTTATCCGGCTTTCGAAAAAGCACATATCCCGTCTGCTGCTCAGTATTTTCAAAGTCTCTTTTAACGAGACGATGCAGGGAAGAAATTTTTCGTATCTTTTTGAGTACTGTCATTTTTTCTTCAGCGCCTTCATACAATGCAGGACGCCTTTATGTAGATGATAATGCGCTTGCGTTACAGAAAGGTTTGTCTCCTCGGCAATTTCTTTCAGTTTCAGACCTTCCCAGCGGTGCATTTCCACAATCCGCCGGGTGACTGCAGGGAGATCCTCCAAGGCAGAGAGAACAATATCCAGCTCCTGCCGGCTGGCCATAGACTGTTCCTGATCCGAGGTATTTTCCAGCACCTGCTCCACATCTACGCTGCTGTCAATGCGCTCAAGGCTTCGTCTCTGTCGCCGGATATGATCGATGGACAGATTCCGGACAATCACTTTCAGATAACTTTCCGGATTGTCGAGTTTTTCCTTGTCGGTGCGTGCATTGAAACGGATAAAGGCTTCCTGGACGATATCTTCACTATAGGTATTGTCTTTGAGAAGTGTTGTCGCATACCCCACCAGTGATCCATAGTAGGACAGATATTTGTCTTTACCTTTGGGGGGACGGGTCACTGGAATACCGGTTAAATCATGTTAATTTTTTGCTATTAATAATCATTATTAATTTAAGTGCAACCCGTGTTTTCAAATCCGTCTGTTGCACGCAGTTTCAGGTCTTCAAAAATTTGCCGAACCCTGGAGGATTGCTATACTCGTTCTTCAATACCCATTGGGGGCGCTTAGCTCAGTTGGTAGAGCAGCTGACTCTTAATCAGCGGGTCACAGGTTCGAACCCTGTAGCGCCTACCATTTAAGGCTTTGAGAATGTCTGTGTTCTATTTCTACGTTTAAGGCGAATGGCGGTTGATCACATTGGTCAGTCGTTTGATGAGCATGGGGGCGTCGTTGTGGATATAACCAACTTCGGGCAGTGCATGTCCTGCAATATATCGGTTACGCTGTATAGACTGTTCCCATCCTAAATGGGCGTATGCAATCCGCATCTTGTTTGATCGAAAAGCCCATAAAACGAGGGGCGCGAGCTGTTGTTCCAGAAGGTGCATGGCCATGGCCCGCATCATAAGAGGTCCGGTCGGTCCGCCGCGATGTTCCGGTAATATGTAGGCCGCATGAATTTCGCCTAAACCAGTATTAAAGTCCGGATCATCGTTGGGTTTGCAGAAGCAAAACCCGACTGTTTGGTCTTTTATGGTGAGTTTAAACAGTTCTTCCTGAGGTTTCTTATTCGAAAACCATTTTGCCCATTGTGCCGCTCTAAAATGCTGATTTCTGCTCTTTAGAACTTCATCCGGCATAAAACTGTATGACTCATTCCAGCAGGTGGCATGAATGATCGATATTTCATCAATATCCGTGAATTCTGCAGGCTGTAGCATATACATAAAGGGCGATCCTTTCATCCTAAAAAATTGCTGATATAGAGCTTTAATCTCTTGATAGGAGCATTTTGCTTTAGTCGGTATTTTGCAATAAAAAGAGTATTGTTTTGAAAAAATACTACTAAATGGAATGCTCTATTCGTGAGTATGAGTCGCCGCGACAGAGGCTTTTGCGACCGTCTTCGTGTCGGCTGCTAGAAGGCGCGGAGGCCAGTAAAAGGAAGGTTGATGAGGCCCTGGCTCTCTCTTGACCGGTTTGCGGTCATGCGACTTGATATCAGGATTTTGAGGAGATTGCTGATAGGGGCCGCTGATAAGGTTTCAGCCAGGGAAAATTATGCCGGCGCTATTTAAACCGGGGCTGATTGAGAGGAGGATATGCTTTGGGAGCCCGTTAGCTGCTGGGCATCAGCTCAGTGTAAACGACAACCAGGTCATACAGCTCATTCTCGGACCATCTGCTATCTGCAAACTGCTTATGGAAGGGGACAATGTTCTTTTTCTCCAGAACGCGTCCAACCCCGAGGGATTTATAAAAACCCGATGGTATATTGACGCCATCGGGGAAGACGGCCAGTAAATCACCTGATTTTTTGTAGATAGACACACCGCCATAGCTCGTTTCCATGGCAGAAGGATGAATAAGCCTGTTGGGCGATATAATCGCGACTATGACATATTTCAGGTCATTATCGACATAAACAGGACGGCTCATTGGGATGAATTTCACGCCCGACGATCGACCAATTACAGGCTTATAGATTTGAGTTTTTCGATCAATGGTTGCGCCAATAAAATAATCCCGATCCCGTAAGTTAATGGACGGCGAGCCTGCGGTTTTCTTTGTCGAGATTTTACGATGCGTGTCAAAGACAAGTGTACCGTCCGCCTCCGTTACAATAATGGATCGAACAGCGGGAATTCTTTTTACATATCGTTCAAGGGTTGCCTCAATGACCGCACCGTTCAGGGAGTTTTGATTGGTCAGCAAATCATTGGCGGCGAGGAGCGCAAGATCGGTTTTTTCCAGCACTTTATTTAAGTGAACAGTGAAGGTGCGCAGTCGATTTGTTTTTTCTGCCTCGCTGGCTAAGGCGAATTGCGAAAAAAACAGACACCATAAGCATATAACGAGTCTCATGACACCCATCTCCGATCATAGGTTTATGGTTTCCATAATATAGCGATTTGCGAGGATTTCAATATCGGTATTCAATCAAAAATTATATGTATTTGCGCATTTCGAAGTGACACATTGCTTTATATAAAAACATGAAGCATTTCTAGAATTTTCCGAGACCGGTTGGACGGGGTATACTTGACGCTGACTTGATTTCAATATATACATATTCGAACAAAGTACGTATTTTCGTATATTTAATAATCCCATCCACAAAAGAAGAGGGAGGCGAATATGGATAATCCGATGAATTTGTCGGGCCATAATGTGATTGTAACCGGTGCCGGGCAAGGGATCGGGGAGGCCGTGGCACGGCTGGTCGTCAGCTTGGGCGGAAAGGTTGTTCTGGTTGATCTTCAGGAAGACAAGGTCCTGGCTGTTGCAGAGGATCTCGGGGCGGATAATGCAGATGTTTATGTCGGATCTGTTGCTGATCCCGGTTTTGTACAGGATATGGTGGGGCAAGCCGTTCAGAAAAACGGTGCTATCCACGGTCTGGTGAATAATGCCGGTATCGTGCGGGCGGCCATGGCGGTAAAAATGCCTATTGAGACCTGGCAGCAGGTAATCGATGTCAACCTGTCCGGTGTTTTCTACTGCCTGCAGGCGGTTGGCCGTCATATGTATGAACGGGCTGAAAGCGGCGATACTGGTCCGGCTTCCATCGTCAATATTTCCTCTGATGCCGGGCGTCGCGGTACCATCGGGCAGATTAATTACGGGGCTGCAAAATCCGGTGTTCTCGGTTTGACCATGAGCGCCGCGCGGGAATGGTCAGCTAAGCAGATCCGGGTGAATTCCATCTGCTTCGGCGTGGTTGAGACGGAAATGACGGAAACCATCCGGTCCGATAAATTCCGCGATGGCGTGATGGCACAGGTGCCTATGGGGCGTTTCTCCGATCCTCATGAAGTATCGCAACCGGTTTGTTTCCTGTTGTCCCAGGCCTCCAGCTACATCACCGGACAACATCTGTCGGTCAATGGTGGTTATACCATCGGCGTATAGGAACCAGTAGGGATGGCTCAGGACAAAGGGATATCACCTTCGCGGAATGCGCCGCAATCGGTCGGCCGGATCTTCGCAATTCTGGATGCGTTGGCCAGCGCTGGCGGGACGATGAGTCTCGCCGAACTGGCTGTCGCAGCGGAGGCCCCCAAAACCAGCCTGGTCGGTTTGCTGACCGGACTGGTGGCGGAAGGGGCACTGGTTCGCGGTGAGGGAGGGCGATATGTCCTGGGTCCCCGGGTTTTGTCTCTGGCCATGCGGGTGGCTGGCGGCGAAGAACTGGTCAAGCTGGCCCGCCCGGTGATGGAGCGGCTATGCGAACAGACCGGAGAGACTGTGGTTTTCGGAACACTGGCACCGGGTGCCGATCTGGCGCACTATCTGGACCGGGTGGAAAGCACAAGTTCCATCCGCTATGCCGTGACCATCGGTGAACGCCGGGAGCTTTACTGCAGTTCCATGGGTAAGATCCTGCTGGCCTTTATGCCCGAAGAGCGGCGGGAGCAGTTTTTTCAATCTGTTAAGCGTATTCAGTTCACGGGCCAGACCATTACGGATGAACAGAAATTGCGGGCGGAAATCGCCACCATTCGACGGATCGGACTGGCCCGCAGCAGTGATGAGCGCATTATCGGTGCGAGCGGTATCGGAGCACCTATCTTCGGCAATGACGGTAGTGTTGTGGCCGGCCTGGTTGTCGCTGGTCCGACCGATCGCTTTTTGCGACGTCGCGAGACACATGAAACGCTTCTGATCGCGGCCGCGGCAGAGTGTACGAAATTGGCGGGCGGACAGATAAGTGCTGCCTGAACACAAACCCTGACAAAAAACAAAAAGAACAGGACGGGAGAGAAACATGGTTATGGAATTAACGCCGGAACAGCGACAGATCCGGGAAAGCGTTGCCAAACTCTGTGCGCGCTTCGGGGATGACTACTGGCTGGAACGAGACACGGATGGGAAATTTCCGGAGGAATTCTGTCAGGCCATTGCCGATGAAGGCTGGATGGGTATTGCCATGCCGGAAGCTTACGGCGGCAGCGGCCTTGGGATTGCCGAAGCGGCGACCATGGTTCAGGCCATCACGGAATCCGGGGCGGCCAATGCGGGCTTTGCGGCTATTGCCATCAATATCTTCGGCCTCAATCCGGTGGTGGTTTTCGGCACTGAAGAACAGAAGCAGCGCTGGCTGCCGCCTATCATCAAGCGCGAAGATGTGGCCTGTTTTTCTGTGACGGAGCCCAATACCGGCCTGGATACCACCCGCCTTAAAACCAAAGCCGTCTGGGACGGAGACTGCTATCGGGTGCACGGGCAGAAAATCTGGACTTCAACGGCGCTGCGGGCCAATAAAGTCCTGTTGATTGCCCGGACGAAAGAAGACACTGAAAAGCCTATCGACGGCTTGTCCCTTTTCTATACGGATCTGGACCGGGAGTATGCGGAAATCCGTCCTATTGATAAGATGGGTCGTAAATGTGTGGATTCAAATCAGGTGTTTTTCGACGGCATGCCGATCCCCCAGGAGGATCTGATTGGCGAAGAAGGAAAAGGGTTTCGGTATTTGTTGCATGGTTTGAATGCCGAACGGATCCTGATCGCCGCTTCCATGGTCGGTCTTGGCCGGTGTGCTCTGAAGCGCGGTGCCGATTATGCGCGGGAGCGGGAAGTGTTTGGTCGTCCTATCGGTATGAACCAGTCCATCCAGCATCCGCTGGCGGAATCCTGGGCGGAACTGGAAGCCGCCAATCTTATGGCCTTTACGGCTGCTAACAAATATGACGGCGGCCAGGAGTGCGGACTGGAAGCCAATGCCGCGAAATATCTGGCCGCGGAGGCGGCCCATAAATCCTGCACGACGGCAGTGATGACCCACGGCGGCATGGGATATGCCAAGGAATATCATGTGGAACGG
>DIYE01000276.1:0-6963 GCA_002428885.1 Alphaproteobacteria bacterium UBA6062 | reverse complement strand
CCATGTGGAACGTTACCTGCGGGAATGCATGATCCATCGGCTCGCGCCCATCAGCCCGCAACTGATTTTGAGCTATCTCGCCGAAAAAGCACTGGATTTGCCGAAGTCTTACTGATCTATTCAGGGGAATAAGAATAACAAAAAAGAAGATATCGATATGACCAAACCGTTGGACGACGTAAAGGTTGTCGACCTTACCAACATGTTGATGGGCCCCTATACCACCCAGATCCTCGGTGACATGGGAGCGGATGTGATCAAGGTGGAAGCCCCGGGCGGAGATCCGGTCCGTTTTATCGGCGCCCGTCGCAATCTCGGTATGGGGGCGATCTATCTCAATTGCAATCGCAGCAAAAGAAGCCTGGTTCTGGATCTGAAAAAAGAGGAGGGACATAAGGCTCTGCTCACCCTTCTCAAAGACGCAGATATCCTGGTCTATAACCGCAGACCCCAGGTGATGGATCGGCTGGGTCTTTCCTATGATGTGGTAAAGAAAGCTAATCCGAAGATTATTTATGCCGGCCTTTACGGGTTTGGTCAGGACGGGCCTTATGCCAAAAAACCGGCTTTTGATGATTTGATCCAGGGAGCCGTTTCCGTTCCCATGCTGGCCAATATGGCGGATGGCGGGGCACCGCGTTATGCGCCTTCTGCCATTGTTGACCGGGCCGTTGCCTTGTGGGCTGTGGGCCAGATCAATGCCGCCCTCTATTATCGCACACGGACGGGGGTTGGCCAGAAACTGGATATCCCCATGTTTGAGATGATGACCAGTTTTGTCCTGGCGGACCACCTTGAAGGGGAGACCTTTATTCCCTCGGAAGGCGAAGCCGGATACAAGCGGATTCTCAATCCGGACCGTCGGCCTTTCCCGACAAAAGACGGGTATATCTGTGCCATGGTTTATACAGATCGTCACTGGCGATCTTTCTACAAGGCGCTCGGCCGCGAACAGGAACTTGATAGCGATCCTCGCTTTAAATCCATTACAGCCCGGACGGAGCATATCGCAGAGATTTATGCCGAACTGGCCGAACTGCTTGCAACCCGGACGACCGGGGAATGGCTCGATCTGTTTGACAAGGCGGATGTTCCTGCCATGCCGCTTCACAGTCCGGAAAGCCTGCTTGAGGATGACCATCTGAGCGCTGTCGGGTTTTTCCGGGAGTTTGATCATCCGACGGAGGGCAAAATCCGGGATATGGCCGTCCCGACGGATTGGTCTGAAACGCAGCCGGAGACAAGCCGTCACGCGCCTCGCTTAGGAGAGCATAGCCGGGAAGTGTTGGCCGAGTACGGGTATTCCGACCCCATGATTGACGCTTTTTTCGATGAGGGCATTACCGAAAGCCCTGATCGCTAATCCAATAACCATTCAAGTAAGAGGAAAAACCAATGTCAGGTTTGTATTACGAAGAATTTGAGCCGGGTATGGAATTCAAGCATGCTCTGACCCGGACAGTGACCGAGATGGATAACATCATGTATTCGGCGCTCACTCACAATCCGCAGCCTTTGCATCTCGATGAGGAATATTCAAAGCAGACCATGTACGGGCAGCGGATTGTCAACAGCCTGTTCACGTTGGGCCTGGTTGTCGGTGTTACGGTTGCCGATACAACGCTGGGTACGACGCTTGGTAATCTCGGTATGACGGATATTCGTTTCAAGAACCCGGTTTTCCATGGGGATACTGTTCGTGTTGTAACCCGAATTAAGGAGATGCGGGAAAGCAAGTCTCGTCCGGGTGAAGGTCTCGTGGTGTTTGAACATTACGGCTATAATCAGCGGGATGAAGAGATCTGCTATGTCTCCCGCACCGGCCTAATGAAGAAGAGGGTTGCCTGATGATCCGGTCCTGGATGTTTGTGCCCGGCGACAGCGAGCGCAAATTAGAAAAAAGCCTTAGTAACTCGGCAGATGCTCTGATTCTGGATTTGGAGGATTCTGTTTCTGACGACCGTCAGGAGATTGCCCGGGAGATGATCTGTCAGTTTTTGAAAGATAATCCGGACAGATCCCGTCAACAGCTCTGGGTCCGAATAAACCCGCTGGATCATAATTTTTCCTTGGCCGATCTGACAGCTGTTATGCCCGGTGCTCCGGACGGGATCGTTTTGCCCAAAGTCTATTCAGCGGAAGAGGTGAACACGCTCGATAAATATCTTTCCGTGCTTGAAGTGCGGGAAGGGTTGGCGGCCGGCTCCACCAAAATCTTCTGTGTTGCGACAGAAACGGCAGCGTCTTTGCTCACTTTTCATACCTATCTGGAGAATGTATCAGACCGGTTGATGGGAATGACCTGGGGTGGGGAAGATCTCGCGGCGGCCCTCGGCGCCAGTGATAACCGTCATCCGGTAACCGGTGAGTATGATGAACCGTTCCAACTGGCCCGCACCCTGTGCCTTTCGACGGCCCGGGCCATTGATGTGCAGCCGGTCGGCGTGGTCTTTGTGGACTTCCGGGACCTGGACGGGCTGGAGCAGGAATGCCTTCGGGATCGCAAGAGTGGATTTATTGGCAAGATCGCCATTCACCCGGCTCAGTCCGAGGTCATCAACCGGGCCTTTACGCCTTCTGCGGAAGAAGTTGAGCATGCGAAACGTGTGGTCGATATTTTTGAGCAAAATCCGGGCCTCGGTACGGTAGGATTGGACGGCAAGATGCTGGATATGCCGCATCTGAAACAGGCCCGTAATCTGCTGGCGCTGGCTGAAAAAATCGAAAATCGGGGATGATTTCCCTTTCTCCTGCCCCTGCTTCCGGTTATCGGGCGCAGGCAACAATAAGAACGAAATACCGTGACGCAGATTGGAGACCGACATGACGAAAGAGTATGAGAATATTCTGTTTGAAGAGCGGGGAGCTGTTGCCATTCTTACCCTGAATCGGCCAGAAACCCTTAATGCCCTGACTTTTGATATGATGGATGAGGTGTCGGACGCTCTTCAGTATGTTGAAAAAACGCCGTCGATCAGGTCTCTCATTCTCACCTCGGCCGGTCGAGGTTTCTGCTCCGGGCAGGATCTCAGAAACCGCCCCACGGACAGTAGTAATCTGGTTGAGGCGATTATGGGGTGTTACTTCAAAGCTTTTCAGGCCATCCGCACCTGCCGTGTCCCTGTAATCGTTGCCATTAACGGTATAGCGGCGGGCGGCGGTTTCTCTCTTGCTCTCACCGGCGATATTCTTATTGCTGCCCGAAGTGCCAAATTTATCCAGGTCTTCAGCAGGATTGGCCTGGTGCCTGATCTTGGATCAACATACCTGCTCCCTCGCGCTATCGGACGCAACCGGGCTCTCAAGCTGATGATGACCAATGATCCTCTCAGCGCCGGGGAAGCGCTGGTTCTCGGCATGCTGAACGATTGCGTCCCGGATGAGGAATTGATGCCGACGGCCATCGACCTGGCGGAACGTCTTGCCAAAGGCCCGACCCACGCCTTAATGCAGACGAGAGCCTTGGTTGACAAGGGGGAAGATGACGCTTTTGAAAGACGTTTCAGGGAAGAACTGGAAATCCAGTCTGACATGCGGGATCGCCCGGATGCCAAAGAAGGTGTCGCTGCCTTCCTGGAGAAGCGGGAAGCCAGATTTACCGGGGAATAGACTTGATCCTCCTGATCAACACTTCGCGCTGCCCTCCATAAACAGGCGCCAGGCTTCATCAAAATAGCGTTGCTGTTTGTCGGGATCCAGATATTGCCGGTTTCCGTTCATGGTGCTGATCAACGGCTTCATTGATGTCACATACAGCAGTTGGTCCGCAATAAAAAGAGGATCCCCCTGCCGCAGGGAGCCTTCTTTTTGCGCTTCTTCTATCAAGAGTGCAAAACGTGACATAAACGGGTCTTCTTCAGCGGCTTTGGGCTGCATTACCCCGCTGGGAATTGCCTCTCCCAAAGCGACACGGTGAAGAGCAATTAACTGCGGTCGCAAATTGATTGAAAGCAAGGATCTCGCGTAGGTGTAAAGTCTTTCAATGGGTTCCCCGTCTTTTTGCAGGATCATATCCAGTTCCTTCACCAACTTGTTTCTGAACTCATCGATCAGCTTGGCAAAGAGGTGGGATTTTGACGGGTATCTGCGATAAATTGTGTCCTTGCCGGCGTTACACTCCGCGGCAATCTGTTCCATGGATGTGGCAGAGAACCCCTGCAGGGCGAAAAGCTCAGCCGCTGTTTCAAGGATACGCTGATTGAGTTCTTCGGTAGCCTGTTTCGTCGGTCGGCCGCCTTTAGCCTTCTTCTGTACTCCGTCAGCTTTGCTCATGATCCGATCTCTATTCCCTAACGGCTTATATTTATTGATTAATCCATATTATAGGATGGTGGCTGCTTCTCTGCCAATACCCTTCAGGTACCAGAATATAGGACCGGTGACAAAGCTCATCAAAAATAAATAAAAATAAAACTGGACGATATCGTCCCGTTTTTGTTAAACGTCATTCCGCTGGTAATTTTTGGTAATGGTGATTGAAATATGAGGAACAGGTTATACGCACATGCCGTAATGGGGATGACAGCCGTGCAGTTGATTTCAGCAGGCGCCGTTCAGGGGGAAGAGGCTGTAACGCTGGAGCCAATCGTTGTAGAGGGAGAGGAAAGCGCGGAAGACCAACTCGTTGTCAGAAAAACAAGCTCGGCTACAAAGACAAACACCTCAATTGTCGATACATCTCAGTCCATTTCAATTGTTTCCCGCAAGCAACTGGATGACCAGAATCCTAAAACCGTTGGTGAATCTCTTCGATACACGTCGGGTGTTCTGTCAGACAGGGATTCCAACTCGCGTTACGATTCAGTGTTTATTCGGGGATTTGGCGGATTTGGAACGTCTACTCATTTTGTGGATATTCTTGACGGCCTTAAATTACCGAGAGGACAGGGCTTTGCACAAACATCCATTGATCCGTACCTTCTCAATCGGGTCGATGTTCTTAAAGGTCCCTCAGCTGTTCTCTACGGGCAAACCAGCCCTGGCGGTCTGATCAATCAGGTCAGTCTTGCCCCGTCAGATGAGTCTTTCAATGAAGTGCGTGCGGAGGTGGGTACACACGGCCGCGTCAAGGGGGGTATCACTTCGCGGGGAAAACTGATCGAAGACGGGAGCCTGCAATATAGCATCAGTGGTCTGGGTTTCAGGACGGGCACCCGATATGAGGATGTCGATCAAGAAAGGGTCGGTGTCGCCCCCGCTTTGACCTGGCAGCCCAATGAGAATACCAAACTCACTTTAAGTGGTTACTATCAGAAGGATCCGGAGGGTGGGTATTTTAACTCTCTATATCCCGACTTTCTGGCTTCCGGCGCCTTCAGCAGATTTCTGGACCGGGATTTCAATATTGGAGATCCTGATTTTGATTCCTTTGAACGGGATCAATATGGTGTAGGCTATGCTCTTGAACACAGTCTGGATAACAGCATTACGCTCCGCTCCAAGCTTCGATATTCCGGCATTGATATCGATTTCCAGTCTCTTCAGATGGCAGGCGCTCCTGACGGGGGCGGCAATATTGCCCGAAACGCTATCCGGTCTATTGAAGACGCGCGTGGATTATCCATGGATCATAGCGCCGAATTTAACTTTGAAACGGGACCAGTGTCCCACAAGGCCCTGGTGGGACTGGACTATCAATTTTCGAGAAGTAACTGGGAATACCGTTTTGCCGCCGGTCCTTCCATTAACGTGGTAACGCCTGTCTATGGTCAGGCTGTTGGCGCGCTCGCGACGATTATCAATAACGAGCAAACGTTACAGCAGACCGGACTGTATTTGCAGGATCAGTTTGAATTTGGAGCTTTTAAGGCAACTCTCGGCATACGTCATGACTGGAGCAAACAGGAAATCGACAACAGGCTTACAAGCAGCTCCTCTGATCAGTCAAGCAGGTCCTTCAGTTATCGTGCAGGGCTTCTCTACCAGTTCCGGAACGGTATGGCACCCTATGCCAGCTATTCCACATCTTTCGAGCCGGTTGTCGGAGTTGATGCCGGGGGAAGTGCTTTTGATCCGACCGAGGCGGAACAGTTCGAAATCGGGTTGAAATACGAACCCGGCTTTGCGGACGCTTTGGTGACGGCTTCTTTGTTCCATATTCGTCAGGAAAATGTCCTAACCCCGGGGCCGACACCCGGCTTTAACGTCCAGACCGGTGAAATCCGCTCTCGCGGTGCAGAACTGGAGATAAAAGGGAATATAACATCCAATCTGGAACTGATCGGCGCCGTCACATTTCTGGACACGGAAGTGACCAAGACAAATACCGCCGCGGCACTTGGCAAGCACCCGCAAGCCGTTCCTCAGTATTTCGCTTCCCTTTGGGCAAATTATGGTTTTACGGAAGGCTTTATGAAGGGGATCAGCATTGGAGGCGGTTTACGGCTTGTTGGTTCCAGTTATGCGGATGATGCCAATACCATCAAAGCGGATGGATATGCTGTTGCAGATGCGTCTCTGCGGTATGATTTTGGTGTGATTGATCCGAAATTTGAAGGCCTTCAATTTACCCTCAATGCGACAAATCTGTTCGATAAGGAATATTATTCAAGTTGCAGCTTTAATACCTTCTGCCAGTTTGGTGAAGAAAGGCAGATCGTCACGGGGCTCAGATATCGCTGGTAATGGGGAAAAGAGTGAACAGGCGAACCTTTTGTGCATCATTCCTTGGCGGGAGTATCGTGAGTCTTTCTGCCGCTGGCACTGAAACGCCATTGAAAATCAATGATATGGCAGGGCGGACAGTCCTGCTGCCCGGCTGCCCGAAGCGCATTATCCTTCTTGAGGCGACAGACATCATCGCCATGGCGCTTCTACACCCGGATCCGGCTTCCCTGATTGTTGGTTGGGCGGCGGCAGACCGCCTGGACAGTGATGCGATACGGGAGAGTTTTATGGCAGGACGCTCCATGGTGACTGTCGGCCGGCAAAGTCCTCAATCCGTTTCATTGGAAGGCATCGTCG
>DIYE01000278.1 GCA_002428885.1 Alphaproteobacteria bacterium UBA6062 | reverse complement strand
AGCGGCGTTCTGAGTTCATGACTCATGTTTGCTATAAATTCTGACTTTGCCCGGTTGGCGAGCTCAGCAACCTGCTTAGCTTCTTCAAGCAGCGCCGCATTGTGCTTTTCTTCTGTGATATCACTTTGAATAGACACAAATCCACCATTGGAAAGGCGACGATCCGTGGTTTTGATCCAACGGTTGTCTTTTAACTGAACCACAAAGGAACCGCTCGGGTTTTCTCGATAGAGACGTTTGCGGCGAAGATATTCGTCTCCCGACCCGTATTCGTCTCCGACAACCACATGTCCTCTGGCAAGATCCAGTTTTCCCAAGTCATGATAGTGAACGCCAGGAACAGCTTCACTCTCTGAATAGTTGTAAAGTTTGCGAAAGTTTTCGTTACATGTGACAAGATACCCTTCCTTGTCATAAATAACAAAAGCTTCAGAAATATTCTCGAGGGCGTCCAGCAGAACACCCTCAAAATTGCTTTCGCCCGGCATGAAACACCCCCGAAATTCAGCCTGTAAATCATTTTTTGAATTAATTATGAAAACCAGAAACTGGTTCGCTGAAACGCCGTACTCTGTATTAGAAAAAAGGTAGTATTTAAATCTTAACAGAAAGTTAATTTTTGCAGCGGTGCCCGGTTTGCAAGAAGGAAGAAAACACGTTCTAATTGCCTGTTGAAACCGATAGCGATCAACGACTTAAGCTTAAAAATGAATTAAATTCATATGAGAAAAGAAAATATTTTTCTCATTTAGAAACCAAAAAAACGGGAGGCTGTTTTTATCGGAATGATCGTCTGTTTTTTGTGCTTCTTCATATAAAGATGATCAATAATGAATTGAATTATATGATTTTTTTGATTTTCAGATTTTCCCTGTCGGCGATTAATAAGAGAAAAAAGATGTCTTTTGACTGTGGCTGTTTGAACGCGCTTTAAGAGAATCAGTTTATAAACGACCTCAGCAGCGATTCTCCTCACCGGAAAACACCGGGGCTGCTTGTCTGACAGCCAGAACGCTGATATAGGAGAGGGGCCCTGACTGTTTCCGGGGCGATGGAGATTTTATGTCAGAGATTGCGGTCGCCCGCTAGTTCCTTACCTGGGGAACATTCGAAGTTACAAGGAATACTCACGCGCCAGGCTGAGTAATTCTGCTTCTATGCTCTGAAAAAATCGAGAAATCCCGTTGAATATTTCTAAAAACGAACAGCGCGTTCTGCACGTGCTGGCTCAGGGAGGCTTGATCCGCCATGAACGCGCCGGAAACGGCAAAATCAAGCAAGTTACCTGTTTTACCCGAGACGGCCATATATTGAGTGATTGCACGTTTGGCGTGTTTCAAAAATTGCTCAAGCGGCGCTTTGTCAAATCAACAGGCGGCAAACCCTACCGTATTAACAGGCTTGGACGATTGGCTGTCCGCCCGCAACTGGACAACAGATAGAAATTGTGAAGGGCAGGTGTGAGAATACCTGCCCAAAACAGATCAGGAGATGCCGGAAAGCTGAAAGGGGAGAAGGCGTAAATTAAGGGTTTAGAGGGTGCTCTTTCGCTGAAATGATCGGGGGTTTATCTTGCCGGATGAAAAACAAAATTCAGCTGCAATAAACTCTTTGACTTCCCTTTAAAATCTGCCATATTGCGCGCCGACGGTGAAGTGGCCGAGTGGCTGAAGGCGCTCCCCTGCTAAGGGAGTATGGGGTTAATAGCTCCATCGTGGGTTCGAATCCCACCTTCACCGCCATTCCCTCGTCGGTTAAGTTCTTCTCCTTTAGACATATCAAATATTTGAAATTGCACCAATCTGTATGGTGGATTACAGAATATCTTCCATGAAATGCTAAGGAGTGAATTTATGAGCGTCTGGCGACCTGCTTCTTCTATTCAAATCAAAGCGTTGGGTTTGGTTTGGCGTGATACCTGTTTTTTGGCATCTAAAGTACTTGACGATTCAGGCAAGACAAAAGGTATTCGTCCGCTTGGTGGCACAATAGAATTCGGAGAAACATGGCAAAACGCTTTAAGCCGGGAATTTTATGAGGAGCTAGGATCGACGATTAAAATTCTTGGAGATGTTACGGTATTCGAGAATATCTATACTCATCATGAGAGCACTGGACATGAGGTTATATTTATCTGCGACATCGAACTTACAGACAAACGAATACTACAACAGGAAACTATTTATTTTACAGAACATGATGGATCTAATTGTACAGCATCATGGTATAGTCTCAACGAAATTCAGAAGAATGGACCGGAACTTTACCCAAAAGGTCTCTTGGATGTGATGCTTCGCATGTCTCTCTAAAAAACTAAAGAACAGTTTAACAGTCCACTTATTAGAGTTGATAGTCACCCTAAAGGCTTTGAAGCTTGTCGAGGATTTCTGTTCATTGACAACCGCCGCGGCGTCGGGGTCTCCTGTTTCGATACCTTTCAAGAGCTTTTTCAGAAGTGCTTTTTTCGATGGAGAACGGCTCATGTGAGAAAATATGACTACCGGCCTGCAGGGGGGCGGGACGAGTCAAAGGTAACGGGTTCATCGAAAGCGGCATGCAACCAAACCCGATAGCGGCTGATCCGACCATCGACAAGATCGAAAAAGCTGAAGACCGTGCCGGTAATGTCTTTGTCGGTCGGTGCCTTGCCGAGCCAGGGGCCGACATGTTTTCCTTTAAAAGACCACCAGGCCATCACGTCATTTGATCCGGCAACAATCCGATCGACCGTGATCTCAACGTCGCCAACATTGCGGCGGAAACCTTTTACATGGGCAACCAGTCCTTCCCGCCCGGGCGGTCCGCCAAAAGCCTGATTGGCTTCATCCACCATATCGGGGAGAGCCAGCTCTTCAATAAGCTCATACCGACCCTTTCCGCCAACTTCCAGCAGGTATGTCTCCATCAGTTCTTTTGGCGATAAATTCATCTGGAGCCTCCTTTGGTTTACGTATCTGATCAGAAGCGTATTTTGTCAGAACAGGACCGGTTCGTCATCTTTTCACATAATAGTCCGGATTGTCTGAAACCGTCAGGCGATGAAGGAGGCGTTCATAACCTTCGTAACCGCCGGAGGCCTGGTGCAGGACGGACCGGTTATCCCAGATTACCAGCATGCCCGCTTCCCATTTATGTTGATAGACAAATTCTTCCTTCCCCTGCCAGTCATAGAGATCACGGAGCAGGATGCGGGTTTCCGCAGGATCGGTGTCTTCAAGATCCACAACATAGCTCCCACCCATCAGGCCCAATTGGCCGCTTTCCGGGTGAGGGCGGATAAGCGGGTGAGACTGAATTTCCGCCGCTTCTTCGGAAATACGGAAATTCATGGCACCCTGGAAATTCTTTTCAGAATAGGCGCCGTCGTCGGTATAGGCATGACGGGCTGAATGAAGAGCTGTTTTCCCTTCATATCTTCGCCGCATATCATCCGGCATGGCTTCCAGCGCCAAATGCTGGTTAGAGAAGCGTGTATCGCCACCTTCCGGTGGTATAATGACGCCGTAAAGGCAGGTGGCTGCCGGCGGAATGACCTGAAAACTCCAATCCGAATGCCAGTTGTCCGCAAAGATCCTGCCTGTTTCGTCTGCTTTACGGTGGATGGCGGCAATTTGATCATGATCGTCGATCGGGTTGATAAAGGGGTCGTCGCCGATGGGGCCTATATATTCCGCAACACGAACAAGATCCTCATGACCGAGTTTCTGATCGGGAAAAGCGAGAACATGGTGATCGATCCAGTGGGTTCGTATTTCGTCGATTAAATCCCTGGACATATCCTTCGATAGATCGACGCCTCTAACAACGGCGCCGCAGGCCTGTCCGGTCGTTGTGACTTCCACCATTCTCACAATCCTTTTTATTCATTCTTTATGGAGAGATTACCTCAATTCAGTCTTATGATAATAAAAAAGTTGTTGACCGACAACTAATTATAAAGTGCCTTCAATCCGCTATCCTGTTGCGCGCTGCAACGGACAGGCGGGTTGACGTTACCTTGACTATTATTCGTCGATATCTGGCTTGATAATATCGGCGATGTTGAAGAACGTCTGTATTATACCGGAGTCCTTGCGTTCGTTAAGACATGTGACATGTGCTGTTGTATAGATTTTTGCATTGGATATTCTAACAGTCCTGAGATTTGGATGAGCATTGAACTCAATGTTAGAGACAACGCCGATACCGATACCTTTTTGAACAGCAAGCCAGACAGCCTCTCTGCTGCCAAGTTCCATAACAGGATTTATGGTCACACCGGCATGGTCCAGGGCTTTTTGAAAGGCGGCTCTGGTTGTTGATCCATTCTCTCTGTGCAAGAAACGCTGCCCCTGCAATTCTTCAATCTCAATATGTCCTCGACTGGCGAATGGATGCGTTGCGTTTACAAACACAACAACTTCGTGCCGACTGAAGGGTTGAGAGTATAGATCGACATTCTCTTCTGTATGGGCCAGCACGGCTACATCAATGGTATAGTCGTGCAAGAGGTTGACCATTTCTAGTGAGTTTCTCTGGGTGACGGCCAGTTTGATGCCTGGATATTTCTTATTGAAAGAACCCAGCATTTCTGTCGCATGGTATGGGCCGACGGCTCCTACCCGAAGTGTACCTGTTAGCAAACCACCATAATTCACCAGTAAATTCTGAGCTTCTTCTTCCAAAAACAATATTCGCTTGCTGATGCGAAGGAGATCTTTTCCGCAGTCTGACAGGATAACCTTGCGCCCTTTTCTGTGAAAAAGGGTAACGCCATACTGATCCTCTAAGGCTTTGATTTGACTGGAAATCGTTGGTTGCCCGACATTGATCACTCTAGAGGCGGCCGTAAATCCGCCTTCTGTTGCAACAGCATGAAAAGATCTTAATTGAGAACGTAGCATTGAAAAAACCAATAGATATCATTGTTATTTCGTATTTGTGGAATGATAGGCATCTCTATTACGCTTCGTCAATAATAAGATATTGGTAATATTAATGATGGGCTAGACTATGTGGCGTTTCGCTAATCCGGTAGATATCTGCTTTGGAAATGGTGTTTTTGACCAAGTAGGGAAAATACTGAACGGGCAGCCTTATTGTCTGGTTACCTATGATGAACCCTATTTCGCGGGACTGGCGTATCAACTGACGCAGCAGGCAGGATCTCCGGAAAGGATAATCAACAACATTACGACCAACCCCGATTTTATAACGCTAGAGAACGCCTGCCGGCAATTTGCTGAGATTGCGACACCCGATATGGTTATTGTGGCACTGGGAGGTGGATCCGTTATTGATGCGGCGAAGGTTCTGGCGTCCAGTAATGACGGATTTGAGGTGGTCAAGCGGTTTCTGGAGACAGGTCAGGGAGAGGATCAGTTAGGAAACTATCCTTTCATTGCCGTGCCGACAACATCAGGAACCGGAAGTGAAGTAACGCATTGGGCGACTGTTTGGGATACGGTGGCTCAAAAAAAATATTCCCTGGCACGCAAGGAACTCTATCCGACGCATGCAATTATCGACCCTGAATTAATGCTCGGCCTGCCCAGAGAACTAACAATCAGTACTGGCCTTGACGCCCTTTCCCATGCTCTGGAAAGCATCTGGAATAAAAGCAGTAATGAAATATCGGCAAACTACGCCGTTGCGGCTGCGCGAGAGATGATCGAGACCTTACCGGCATTAGCGGATAATCTGCAGAATATTGATCTCAGATATAAAGCGGCACGGGCATGTTTGTTCGCAGGTCTTGCCTTTTCAAATACCAAGACGGCTTTGGCACATTCCGTTTCCTACCCAATAACGCTCAAATACGGGGTTTCTCACGGGATTGCCTGTTCTTTTAGCCTGCCGATGGTGCTGGATAGCGTTATCGGTGTTGATGAAACCTGCGATTATCACCTGAAGCGTATTTTTGGAGATGACCTGCAGCGAGGTATCACGAAGCTGACTGATTTCCTGGACCGTCTTGGCGTGGCGACAAATGCCTCTTCCTATGGTGTTCAGCAAAATGAATGGAGAGCCTTGCTGGAAAAAGCGCTGGAAGGCGAGAGGGGTCAGAATTTTATCGGGAAAAAGGAGCGTGTATACGAAAGTCTGACGATTTAATCGTGATGCAATAATCAAACCGCCGCCAAGAACGGGATTATTGGGAGAAGCTAGTTAAACATGGGAGAAAACAAATGCGAATTAGTGTCAAAAGAAACTTGATTTCGACGGCCGTTGGAGCCTGTATGGTTTATGGTTTTATGTCCATATCCGGGCCGGACGCTGCTGCTGATACATGTGAGAATCCGGATAGTCTGACCTTTGCCATTATTCCAACAGAGGAAACGGTAGCGGAACTGAAACTGTATCAGCCGATTACGGATCGTATGGCAAGGTTGACCGGTAAAAAAATCGAATTTTTTATGCCCACGTCGTATGCTTCGGTTGTCGAGGGTTTGCTTAGCAAATTCGTGGATGTTGCCGTTCTCGGACCGTATTCCTACGTGATTGCGAATGAAAAAGATAAGAATATCCAGGTCTTTGCAACATATGCAAAAAAGGCCGGTCATTTGCAGGAAGAAGGGCCAGGATATAAAGGGGTCCTGGTTTCCAAGAAAGGATCAGGACTGAAAACGGTCGAAAGTCTAAAAGGCAAGATTGTTGGTTTGACAGATCCGGGCAGTACATCCGGTAACCTTGTTCCCAGAGTGGTGTTCTCAAAAGTTATCAAGATGGATATCGATGATTACTTTAAGAAGACGGTTTATACCGGGTCCCATGAGCTTTCTACTGTCGCTGTCCATCAGGGGCGGGTGGACGCAGCATTTGTTGCTTCGCACCGATTTGATAACGTTGTGAATAAGGGGGATGTAAAGCTGGAGGATTTTAATGTCATCTGGTCTTCTCCAGCAGTTCCCCAGGATCCGTTTGTATATCGTACATCTCTTTGTGACGATGTAAAATCCGCAGTCCGAGAAACCTTTATTGGATTGAGGAACGATCCGACAGCCAAGCCGTTTCTGAACAATGTAAAGTCCAATACATTTGTTGAAATGACGTCTGAAGACTATGACGTGATCAGAGATCTGAAAAAAGCGAAGGATGCTCGCAAGAAAAAGAAATAGGACATCTTTGTAAGCTGTTTGATATGGGGTGTGGTCCAGGCATCATACCCCATATGATTGAAACAAGAATACCTATCAATATAGCTCTGTAAGATATACAGGGAGCGAGTATCGTCATGTCAGTTTTATCTGTTAGGGATCTTAGAGCCCGTTATAGCTCAAATGGGCCCGAAATCTTAAAAGGGATCAGTTTCGATGTAGAAGAAGGTGACTTCTTTGCCATTATTGGTCCCAGCGGCGCCGGCAAATCAACACTTATCAGGTGCATTAACCGTTTGGTTGAGCCAACCGCAGGAACGATCCATTTGAGAGACGTGGATGTTCTCAAGCTCGGATCGTCAGACCTTCGTAAAATGCGCCGTCATATCGGCATGATTTTCCAGGAGTTCAATCTGATTAATCGGATGTCGGTCATGGACAATGTATTGTCCGGCAGACTTGGATATGTCGGGCCAATACGCAGTATTTTCAGGACATTCCAGGACAAGGATATTCAGCGTGCCCTGGAATTGCTGGAGCGCGTTGGGCTTCAGGATCATGTGGACAAGAGAGCTGATCAGCTCTCGGGAGGGCAGCGTCAACGTGTCGGTATTGCCCGTGCATTAATGCAGGAGCCCAATTTGCTGTTGCTGGATGAGCCGACATCAGCGCTCGATCCAAAAATATCCAGAGAGGTTATGGATTTAATCCGTTCTATCGCAACAGAGTTAAAAGTGCCGGTTTTATGCAATATTCATGATGTCCAGCTAGCAAAGGAAACCTGCAACAAAATTATAGGTTTGCAAGACGGAAACAAGATGTTTGACGGCCTTACTCCGGATCTCGATCAGAGTAGTTTGGAGGAAATATACGCCATGGAGGTTTTATAGCATGCAAGCGACTGAAACCTCGTTAACTCTTAAGGACGTTATCAATGCGCGGCATAAAAAACAAAGAGTACAGCTTTGTTTTTACTTGTTTTTATTCGCTTTGGTCATTTGGAGTGTTCAAGCGACCGTTATTGAAGATACTGACTGGGAAAGGATTGGTTCCGTCTCGGAGATTGTGGCATCGGTATCTCATTTCTTCGGGCTTGATATTGGCCTGATTCCGGATTTACTGGCGCCGACCATTGAAACATTCATGATCGCCTGCTTGGGGACATTGCTGGGACTGGTTATCTGTATTCCCGCTATCTGGTTTGGAGCACTCAACGTGACTCCCTTCAAGCCGGTTACCTATCCCCTGGCCAGGATTTCGATGACTTTAAGCCGCTCTATTCATGAAATCGTTTGGGCTCTGATTTTTGTGTCAGCAGTGGGATTGGGGGCTTTTGCCGGTATTCTTGCGATTGCTGCCAGGTCTCTCGGTTTTATTGCAAAAATGTCGGCGGAGGCTATTGAAAATATTGATCAAAAGCCCGTAGAGGCCATTCGTGCAATGGGTGGAAGTAATTTGCAAATTATGCTCTACGGGATCCTGCCGCAGGTGCTCCCGGTCATTTTGGGCATTGTTATCTTTGAATGGGAAATTAACATTCGCCGGTCTGCCATTCTCGGCCTGGTGGGTGCGGGAGGACTTGGATTAGTCTTTTTCAGGCAGATGAACACATTTAATTACCCAGGAGTAACAACGGTCATTCTGGCCATATTCGGATTGATCCTGATCGGTGAAGTTGTCTCACATTATTCCAGAAAGGCTTTGAACTAATGGGTGAAAAAGCACTTGATATTGAGCAGCAGTCAGGTTCGTCCGGAACAGGAAGAGATGGCATTCGCAGGGAATGGAGTCGTTTTAAATATCCGAATTCGCTGATTGGATATGGTATCGTCCTAGGGCTTCTGACCTTCTTTACATATTCCGTACATTATCTGAATATTCCGGCCGAGAGAATATTCGGGATGTTTGGTCGTGTTGGAGACGTTCTGGCAACGCGTTATTTCCCGCCGGATTTTGAATATATAGCAGATTTTGGTTATTTTGATGCTGTAATTGAGACCATCCAGATGGCTTATCTCGGGGCATTGTTCGGCTTAATCATATCGGTTTTTTTAGGCTGGTTCGCGGCTTATAACGTCAGTCCCTCCCCAAGATATATTTATCCCGTTGCGCGCCTTTTCACGATGGGATGTCGCTCCGTACATGAAATGATCTGGACTATTCTGTTTGTAACGATCCTGGGTTTTGGCTTGCTGCCAGGAGTGTTGGCGCTAACGATGTTTTCGATTGGGTTTGCAGGGAAGCTGCTTGCCGAAGAAGTTGAATCCATAGACATGGGCCAGGTAGAAGCTATTCGCGCAATGGGGGGAAATCACCTTCAGGTCTTTGTTTATGGTGTCTTCCCGCAAGTTCGTGTGGCCTTTACCGGAATTTCGATTTACACGTGGGATGTTGCTTTTCGTGCTGCCACGGTCGTTGGTTTCTTCGGTGCCGGCGGCATGGGATGGTATCTCAAACGAAATGTCATGCAGATCGAAACAGAGCGCACAGCCGCAATCCTGGTTTCAATCATTGGTCTGGTTATCGTTTCAGAATTTATCTCTACCTGGGCCAGATCACGGGTGGATAAAGCCAAGTAAAACAAAATATGAATGTGCAGTTTGCTGGTGTCGACGGGCGTTAATTGAGCAGAATGTCGACACCGGCAATATGAAAACCAGATCTGGTAACGTCATATCCTTCCTCAGCAGCCCGCTTTAAAATCAACTCCGGTTGGGCTGCCTTAACATATATGGCTGAGAAATGATCTCGTGTCACGGCGGGAGAGGATGGTACAAATTGGAGGGTACCGTAATTTAGCGAAATGTGACTGACAGCTCCTTTATGTTCAACTGGTTTTTCCATCAGCCCTGACCAGAGAGTAGCTATGCTATTGGGATCACGGCAGGAAAAAACGTAACCGGTTATATCTTCCGCGACACTCTGATCCACCCGGTCTTGCCAATTGGGACCGGCCCATTCGTATGCATCAAAGCGATCTGTTCCTCCTTTATGATGATCGAATTCCAAAAGTGTGATGCCGGTTTTTCCAGGATTGAGCTGCAGGAGATCTGCTCCATCACCTTCTCTTTCATAAACGGGGGGAATCCCAAGTTCGGATGCAATATTCTTTTTGCGGCTTGTATCGTCACAGTCAAATATTGCCATATAGCCGCCGAGGCCGCCGCTTCTCTCCAGAAAACGATGAACGGCTGTTTTCTGCCGGATGGGGGCGACCAGCTCCAGGAAACTACCCCCTATGGCGAAGAGGGCGTTTTCGAGGCCAAATTCCTCGAGCCAGCTTTCATGGCAAGGCTTCAAGCCGAAGATGCGGGACAATGCGGCCTCCTCTTTGCGGATATCGAGGGTTGCCAGGCAAACTTGGCGGAGGCGGGTATAGGGTGTTTTTGTCATTTTTCTTCTCCCGTTACACTGCTTAGGGACCTGTCCCTCTAATCTGGCCTGATTTTTTACATTAGACAAAACGCTCTAGGCCGCATACTCATAAATAACGCGTTTCTGGCAGAAAGCGAAGCACAGGTAATGTGGTCCATTTTCAAGCTTTTCTGACGCAACAGAGGAGAAATCGGTCCTGTCTGCAGATGCGCGCCATACTACTCTTTTGGCGGCTTCAGTCTGCCGTGACACACCTTTTGGATGGGGTAACCACACCACCCGGCAAGCTGTTTCTTGCCGTCTGTTGCCGTTTTCTGCACCAGAAACGCGTTATTTATGAGTATACGGCCTCATGTTGATATATACTTTATCCTCCCAAAGTGATGAGTGGAGGTTTGCAAATGCGTTGGGAAGATCTCGGAGATCAGAATTGTTCCGTTGCCCGGTCTTTGGCCGTCTTCGGTGATCGCTGGACGCTCATGGTTCTCAGGAACTGCTTTCTGGGGGTGAAGCGGTTTGACGATTTTCTACGGGATCTGGATTTGTCGCGAACGATCCTGACAGACCGGCTGAACAAGCTTGTGGAACACGGGGTTCTGGAAAAAATCCCTTACCAGGTGAAGCCGACACGGCATGATTACAGGCTGACCCAAAAGGGGAGGGATCTTCACCCCATTATAATGGCGATTGTTCAATGGGGCGATCAGTATTATGCCATAGACGGAGAACCACCGATTATTCGAACGCATACTCGCTGCGGCAAGGATTTTCAGTCGGTTACTGTTTGTTCAGAATGTGGTGAACCAATCCTGGCTCATGAAGTTACAGTCCGCAGCAATCCCAAAGTCAGAAAGGTAATCGCCTGACCCTGGGATCTTATCGCGAAGAGGTCAGCCTCCCTTCTGCCTGATAATTTCTCTCTCCACGGCTTCCATCCGGTCTTTACCGAAGAACATTTCATCGCCGACAAAAACGGTAGGACAACCGAAAACGCCTTGTTCGGCTGACTTTGACGTATTGGCGACGAGCTGGTCTTTGACATCCTGATCCTGAATACGGCTCATGATATGGTCTGAGTCAAAGCCGTGATCTGCAAGTGCTTTAGCCACAACGTCCTTATCGCCCATATTCAGGTCATTTTCCCACATGTCCTGAAGAACGGCTTCGATATAATCCATCAGGAAACCTTCCTGCTGCGCGACAATGGCGCCGCGCATGATGGTGACGGTATTGATGGGGAAGTGGGAGTTCATTTTGAATTTGGTGAGCTCATGATCCCGGACGAAGCGCATCATTTCGAGCCGTAGATATTCTGGTTTGTTTTTGACGTTGCCATAGGTCACGAATGGAGCCTGATTGTTGGTAAGTTTGAACAATCCGCCCAGTAATACCGGAAAATAGTCGAATTTGGCACCGGTACGCTCTTCTATACCGGCAACGAGTCGGTGACTCATATAGCTGTTGGGACTGGCGAAATCGAAATGAAAGGTGACTTTTGGTGTCATTGTTATTCCCTGTCAGTTTTTGGTTTGTTGTTTTAGGAGGAATGGCCGCCGTTACCAGCGCTCCATCCAGGGGCGTAAATCAATTTCAAAGGTCCAGGAATCCCTTGGCTGGCAGTGTAGATGCCAATAGTTATCGGCGATATGATCCGGGTTGAGGATGCCGTCCTGGTCTTTGAGAGCGTAGCGCTCCGGGAAGTTGGTGCTTATAAATTCCGTATCAATCGCGCCATCCACAACCACATGGGCCACATGGATGCCAAGCGGGGCAAGCTCCCTTGCCATAGATTGGGCAAGGGCTCTCAGTGCGTGCTTGGCACCGGAGAAAGCGGCGAAGCGGGCGGCTCCGCGGGTGCTCGCTGTGGCTCCTGTGTAAATCATGGTGCCTTTTCCGCGTTCCTTCATGCGCCTGGCAACTTCGCGGCCCGTCAGGAAGCCTGCAAAACAGCCCATTTCCCAGATTTTATAAAATTTGCGGGACGTTTCGTCAAAGATGGAGGAGGGGACGTTTGCTCCGATATTAAAAACAAAAACCTCAATGGGGCCGACATCTGTTTCAATGTTCTCAATAAGATCGATAACAGCCTCTTCCTTGCGGGCATCGCAGCCGAAGGCAATCCCCTGACCACCAGCCTCTTCAATGTCATTTATGAGTGGTGCCAGTTTGTCGCCGTTTCGCCGAACACAGCAGGTTACATACCCTTCCCGTGCGAACCGCTTGGCAATGGCTCCGCCTGTTGCATCTCCCGCGCCGATAACGAGCGCCACCTTTCTATCCGTCATGGATATCCTCCGCTTCTTAGTTTTTAGGTTAGTTTAATAACTAAACTTATTGATGACAAGAAGGGATCCCGTCTGTCATGTACGGTGCGACGATATAGAGAGAGGTAGACAGTTTTTTAATTGGACTGACTGCGATCAAGGGGTGAATGTGAAAGGTGTCACATTCCTTGTTTTTATAACGGTTTTTGCCTGTTAAGACCTCCCTTTCGGGCTATGTTGGAGTTGACATTAATTGCTCCTTAAAATAGAGAAAATATTATTAATTATTCGCAATTATAGTGTCTGGAAAATATGTCGAATAATTAATGTGTATTCTTAAACAATATGTTAGGGGCTATTTATGATACTAAGAAAGCTAATGGCAGTAACTTTTGCATTTGGTGTTCTTTTTAGCGCATTAGGGGCGAGTGCAGCGACAATGTATATCGCCGTTGATCGGGACACATCTGTTATAGAAAGTGCTCCCGACAGCAATTTGAATGATCCGATCACCGTCCTTTCAGGCACAAATAGTCATCATACAAATGCAAAAGGTTTGTTTGGGTTCGATATGTCCAATCTGGCGTCTCAGGGGCCGGATTTACAGATAAACAGCATTAGTTTTAATGCGTATGTATCCGACTATGGCGCCGGGAATAGTGCAGGTGCTGTTAGCATGGGAGTCGCGATTGGCGTCGATGACACCTGGGTGGATGATGCTGCAACTTATAATGATTACGGCAATCAGCACCGAAATGTTATAGCTGAAGCCGATGTTACGGGACCCGGCCTCGTGAGTTGGGATCTGGGATATTATGTTGATACGGGAGAGTTTCTCTACGATGGATATATGACCATCTATACGCTCTTTTCCGGGAGCGGCCTTGGCATGTTAGGATTTGCAGCAGAGGAATCGGGGCTTCAAGGGGCTTTTCTCGCTGTTGATTATACTCCTGTGAGTGCGGTCCCGCTTCCGGCGGCGCTGCCGCTCTACGGAGCAGGGATCACAGTTCTGGGATTTTTAGGGTGGAAGCGCCGTAAAAGAACCGTGATTTTCTAGAGAAGGGGATTTTCCATGGAAGCCCGGTGCGTAATGTTCCGGGCTTTTGGTATTAAAATTGATGCTGGAAAATGCTCATCATTCAAAGGGGAAGCTCGTTTCCTTAATCCTGACGGGCTGTTAAAAACCGGTCGGCCTGTTCCAGAGCCAGGTTAATGCTTTCTTCGGCAAGGCTGTCCGGGCCGTCATATGTTGTGCCGGACAGTCTTATATGGTCGGGTTCGGCCACACGGGCAATGAGATCTGAAAGTGTCTCCAGCCTGTATTCCTCTATAACGGTAGGTGCTGCCATTTCCCGAAGGGCGCGGCGAACACATTGGCGGTTACTTGTCGAGGCCAGGATATACCCCTCCGAGACGATGCATTCCGGCCTCAGCAGGATTGATAAATGTTCTTTCGAATAGGCTCTGTAGCGGTGCAGGTGATCTTTTAAGGCCGCACGGGTTTCCGGATTTGAGGTGGCAGCGCGCAACGCGTTTCGGGTTTCTTCAAACAAGGCTTCATAACCGACCGCCATAAAGGAAAAGGCGAGGGAGCCGATATCAGGAAAATGCCGGTAGACTGTCCCGCGCCCAAGGCCTGATAATTTGACGATTTCAGACATGGTCGGCAGGCCCGGGCGTTCTGTTCGGGTGGCATTGTGGAAGGCCTGCATAATCTGTTCCCGGTTCTGAACGGCATCACTGCGAGGCATGATAAATAGACGGCTCCTGATGAATTCCCTATCTGGACAAATGTCCGTTTATGTATTATATGGACAAATGTCCGTTTAGCAAATGATTAATCCAGGTGCTGGAAAAGTGCCGGAAAACAGGAGAAAAACCGTGTCACTGCCTCCCATCCTTCAGAACAGGCTTTCTGTTCCGGTTATTGGATCCCCGCTTTTTATTATTTCCAATCCCGATCTGGTGATTGCCCAGTGTAAAGCCGGAGTTGTCGGCTCTTTCCCGGCATTGAATGCCCGCCCGGAGCCCGTTTTGGAAGAATGGCTGAAAAAGATCACGGAAGAGCTGGATGCTTATAACCAGGCTAACCCTGATAATCCGGCTGCGCCGTTTGCGGTCAATCAGATCGTTCACAAATCCAATGACCGGCTGATGCATGACGTGGAAATGTGCGTCAAATACAAGGTTCCGATCGTTATCACGTCCCTCGGCGCGCGGGAAGATGTGAATGAAGCGATCCATTCATATGGTGGTATCGTTATTCACGACATCATTAATAATTTCTTCGCCAAGAAGGCCATCCAGAAAGGAGCGGACGGTGTGATTGCTGTGGCCGCCGGTGCTGGTGGCCATGCAGGAACCCTGTCGCCCTTCGCCCTGATCCAGGAAATCCGCGAATGGTTTGACGGGCTGGTTCTGCTCGGCGGTTCCATCTCGACGGGAGACGCCGTTTTGGGTGCGCAGGCCATGGGAGCTGACCTTGCCTATATCGGTTCCACTTTTATTGCAACCCAGGAAGCCAACGCTATGGAGGGGTACAAGCAGTGCCTGGTGGATAGCAATGCCGATGATATCGTCTATACCAACCTCTTTACCGGCGTGCATGGTAACTATCTTAAGCCGTCCATTATCAATGCCGGTATGGATCCGGATAATCTTCCGGAAAGCGATCCAAGCAAAATGAATTTCGGCTCCGGCGGCGGCTCAAAATCCAAAGCCTGGAAAGATATCTGGGGCTGCGGTCAGGGCATCGGTGCTATTAAGGATGTGCCGCCTGCCGGTGACGTTGTTGCCAGACTGGCGCGGGAATATAAAGCGGCGAAAGACAGGATTAACGCTGCATAAGTTATTCTAAGCAGTCAACGAAAAAGCCTCCTTTTCAGGAGGCTTTTTTGCAGGCATGGGGGTAAATCTGCGATGGGTTGGGACCCTAGGATTTTATGTCCAGCAGAGTTGCCTGCATCTCATCCCAGGTGACAAGAGACTTGATATTGGCTTCATAGGATCTCTGGGCAATCTGGTTATTGATTAGATTGGTGGCCAGATCCGTATTGGGGACCTCCACCAGGCCGTCTTCGGCGGCAAGCGGATGATCCGGTTGATAGGAAAAACTGGTCGCCGGGTTTTTTGGCTTGATATGAACCTGGGGCTGGCCGCCCGGACCAGATACCTGAACGGCATCCAGCGCCTGATAAGCAGCATTTTCCCCGGTAGCCCCCGGCGTTCCAACAGTCTGGGAATTGGCTATGTTGCTGGCGCCGGTCGCGACATGCCGCGTTGCGGCGCGCATACCTGCGAGAGCTGATCCAAGAACTGCGTCCATTCCAAACTCCTGATCATATAAAATTTTAAATAAACTTTATACGAAAATAATTGTTTAACTAATACGCTTTATAGGAGTTATTTCTTAACAAACCGTTAATGGCCTAGGCCGTATACTCTGTCAAGATCAGGATAACGGTCCCGACCAGAAGTAATGCCATTGCACCATTGAAAATCCGGCGGGACAGGGAAGACGACAGGAAACGTCTGAGCTGCGTTCCGGCAATGACCCAGAACAGGATGGCCGGTAGACTGACGGCTGCGTGGCCGCCAACCAGATAGGCGACATCGGTTAAAGAAAGGCCGGGACCGGTTGTAAAAGCAGACGGAATGGTTCCGGCGAGGATCCAGGCTTTTGGATTGATATACTGGAAGAGGGCCGCTTCAATAAAAGTGAGAGGCTTGGCAGCGCCGGTATTTGATATTTCTCCGGCCCTGGCGATGCGCCAGGCAAGATAAAGAAGATAGAGGCTACCGGCATATTTCATCACCGTCTGCAGGTAAGGAACATGATCAAAAATCTGACCAAGGCCCAGGCAGACAATGGCCAACATAATGAGAACGCCGAGATACACGCCCATAAAATGAGGTATCGTTCTCTTAAAACCGAAATTAACGCTGGAAGCGGTCAGCATGATGTTGTTGGGTCCCGGTGTCACGGAACTGATAAAAGAATAAGAGAGTAACGGATACAGGGCGACAGACATGGAATAGCTCCCTCTAGCTTGGGAATGACAGTAGTCTGTGATGAATGAATAAGTAAGTCAATAATACTGACTTATTTTCTTTGGGTGTTAATCCAATCCTTTAGAAGTGTTTCCAAAAACAGCCAGTCTCCTGATAACCGTTCTGTATCGTCGAACTGATTTTCAAGGCAGAATTTCCCTTGATGTACAGAGAGTATAAAGAGGTTTCCGGATATTTCAAAAGAGGTAGAACTGTCTGAAGCGCGAGCCAGAATCAATGCTGCAAAATCTGGCGTGTCCTGAATATCCGCCTCAAAGAAATCCCGGACCAGGGACGCTTCCGGATCACATTCCAGATACGGAGATTGCCTGCCTGTTCCCTGGATGATTTTACACTGCATAGCCTCACTCACTGTCGCGATAGAGCGGATAGGCCGTTATAATGCGGCCGTCTTTCAGGAGATATCCCTCTATTCGGTATCCTTGGCCGGAGGGGCCACGCCATTTGCGGCCCGACTTTTTTTCCCGATTTCGATAGGCATTCAGAATAGCTTTGATCAGGTCCTGACGGGATGCTTTATCCGGAAACAGGCTGGAGAATTTTTCCTTCCAGCGACCGGAGTTTCGATCAAGGATTTCAACGAGGGCCGTATAAATCCCCGCCTTATTAGGGGGTGACAGAATTTTCTTGAGGCGTGTCCCCTCTGGCGCCTTACCACGCGGCAGATGATGAAGGCCAGTGGCTCTACCTCTCCTGTTGATTTCCCCCTCAAAGATATGAGTGAGATTGAGGGAAGGGACGGTATCTGACCAGGTTGCCTTTTCAAAGGAAAGAGCCTGTGTGCTGACAATTGAGGCAACAAAAAAAAATAGAAAGGCGATGGCAGAACCACCTTTCTCCTGCCAAACCGTCATGTTGGCGGGGCCCCGTTGACGTAGCTTTCCACCAGGCTTTTAGCAACAAGGTTCCAGCCATCCACCAGGACAAAGAAAATCAGTTTAAAGGGCAGGGCAATCATCACCGGCGGTAACATCATCATACCCATGGACATCAGAATGGAAGCCACGACCATGTCAATCACGAGGAAGGGGACGAAAAGCAAAAAGCCGATCTCGAAAGCACGTTTAAGCTCACTGATCATAAAAGCCGGTACCAGCACCTTCAGCGGTACTTCTTCAGGCGTTGCCACATCCTCCGTTGCGCTCAAATCCATAAAGAGAAGCACATCTTTTTCCCGGGCATGTTTGAGCATGAAATTCCGAAACGGAATAGCTGTGCGTTCAAAGGCGGTTTCTTCGTCAATTTCCTCATTGATCAACGGTAGGATTCCATCGTCATAAGCCTGTTCAAAGGTCGGCGCCATGATGAAGGCCGTCAGGAAAAGAGCGAGAGAGATAATCACCACATTTGGCGGTGTTGTCTGCACACCGATGGCACTGCGAAGGAGTGACAGAACGACAACCAGCCTTGTAAAGGATGTGGTCACAATCAGGATCGCCGGAGCGAGACTGAGGACCGTCATCAGGACAATGATCTGGACAATCCGACCGGTCAGGGGGCCGGCTTCATCTCCGAGATCAAGGGACAGGGTCTGGGCGATTGCTTCTGCCGGTACAAACCAGGCGATGACGCCTAAAATAGCCGTAACGGCAAACATCAGATACCGCAGGCGAAATCTGTTTAGTTGAGAAAAGAACGGTTTCATTGAGAATTCTCTACCCGCTTGTGAAGAGGCGGAAGCTTGGGCATGCGTTGCTCCTGTTCGGGAGGCGGAGGCGGCGAAACCGGATCAGCCGGCTCTTCCGGCTTGGGTTTCTTTTGGATCGGAATATTCTGTTCAATGACAAGATCACGTTCCGGTCCCAGAAGTAGCAAATGCTCCTGGTCGTCCCGCCGAACCAGGACAAGCCGTCTTTTTGCATCAATGGAGGCCACCTGCGTAACACCAAGCCGTTTTCTGTCAGCTTTACGGCCATCTGCACGGGGCACCATTCCGAACTTTTTGGCGATAAAGGAAAGAAGGGCAATCAGTCCGAGAACCAGTATCAGTACCGCTATATACTTAATATAGGGAAGAAGTTCCATCGTCAGGCCGTCTCTTTATTCTTGATGTCTCACAGGTAGAAACTACTCTTCTATTTCTCTTTTGGAAACTTTTCTTTCTTTGCATCGCTTGGTTCATTGCCTTCTATCTGATCGATGCGGGTACCGAGCTCTTTGTAACGTAGTCTGATTTCCGCAGCGAGGGCATCCAGGGCATCCAGAACTTCTTTTAGAGCGACGGACAGGACTTCCCTATTGTCAGGTTCTTCTTCCTTAACCCGGTTGTGAAGCGACAGAAGCCGGTCGGGAAAGAGAGAAATGTCAACAACACCTCCTTCTCTGGC
>DIYE01000280.1 GCA_002428885.1 Alphaproteobacteria bacterium UBA6062 | reverse complement strand
ATGGACGGGCCCGCAATCTTCTGGAAGCTATCCTCTGGCATGGCGGGGAAGCGAAAGCAGCCCGGGAAGCGGTTGTTGCTCTGCCCGCGTCGGAACGGGAGGCCTTGCTCGCCTTTTTAAACTCTCTTTAGGATCAGAAGGAGACAACAAGAATGACATACCGGTTTTCAGTTTTTCTGCTGCTGCCCCTTTTGTTGGCTCCCTCAATAGCGGCGTCTCAGGCTGTTCAGGAACCGGATTACAAGCCGGTTATCCGGGACACTATTGAACAAGCGATTATTCCCGCCTATCGCCTGCTGGTGAGCAAAGCTGTCGCCCAGGAAAAGACAATCAGGCAATTATGCACAGCCCCTGACCAGAAAAACCTAAAAAGCTCCCGTGCTGCTTTCGCCGATCTCCTTGCTGCCTGGTCTTCGGTAGAAATGTATCGCCTAGGTCCCTCCCAGGAAAACAATCGACAGGAAAAGCTGTTTTTCTGGCCCGACCGCAAAGGGCGTGGATTGAGACAGGTGAGAAAAATCCTGTCCGGTAAACCTGACAACGCTCTGGAAGCAGAAACCCTGACCGGGAAAAGCGTTGCCGTTCAGGGACTGACCGCCCTTGAATTCACACTCTTTGCTAAAGGATCAGAAAAAGAACTGACAGGGAAAGAACAAAGTTATCGTTGTCGCTACGCTCTTGCCATCGGCGGAGCAATCAAGCAGACGGCCAGCCATATTCTGTCAGGTTGGCAGGATAAAAACGGCTATTATTCCCTGATGCTGAACGCCGGAGAGAAAAACCCGGTTTATAAGACCGATAAGGAGGTCATTCGGGATTTGCTGCAAAAAGCGGATGAAAGCATCCTCACCATAAGCACCCGCAAGCTTGATCCGATGCTGAAAAAGAACCGCAACAGCGCTAACATAAAGCGTGCACCTTTCTGGAGAAGCCAGCAAACGTTGGCAACCCTTTCAGAAAATCTACAGGCCGTCCTTGAGTTCCAGAACCGTTCCGGGCTTGCCCGGTTACTGCCGGAAGACGACACGTATCAAGCTGATGCTCTGACGTTCGAAATCAAGCAAGCTTTAAAGGCCCTGCAGGAAGTCAGTGATCAGGGACCGCTTTCTGAAAGCCTTACTTCAGAAGAAGGGTATGAGAAACTTCGATATCTTGATAATCCGCTTAAGGGCGCTCATCTGGTGCTATCGGAATATTATCCGGAGACCCTGGGCATAACGATGGGCTTCAATTCCCTGGATGGGGACTAAAGCAGTGCTTTCGCTGGATCGGCGGCGGTTTATAACTCTTTTAGGGGCCTCCCTATTGGCCTCTACGCGCGGACAGGCAGCTCCATCCCCCGCCTATGTGACGACGGCAAAAACCAAAGAAGGACGCTTTGAGGTATTTCTTCTGGACCAGCAGGGGAAAATCCGGACCTCAATACCGTTACCGGCCAGAGGACATGGCGCCTGCCTTAACCCGAAGCGACAGCAAGCTGTCCTGTTTGCAAGACGCCCGGACCGCTTCGCTCTCGTTTTGGATATTCAGGGAATAAAACAGCCTTTCTTGTTCAGTCCGCCCGATGACAGACATTTCTTTGGACATGGTACCTTCTCAAAAAACGGCAAGCTTCTCTTTGCGACGGAAAATGACTTTGCGGGAGAGCGAGGCGTTATCGGTATCTATGATACAGAAAATGCTTTCAAACGATTGGGGGAATTATCAAGCGGCGGGATTGGCCCCCATGAGATCCTGTTATCACAGGACGGGCAAACGCTGATCGTTGCCAATGGCGGTATTATAACGCATCCCGACTATCCCCGGCAAAAACTGAACCTGCCGGATATGACGCCTAATATCGCGGTCATCTCACTCCGCTCAGGCAACGTTGAAAGACAAATCAGTCTGCCCTCAGATCTTCATCAGGTTTCCCTTAGACATATGGCTCTGGACATGACTGGTAATCTTTGGGTTGGCGGCCAGTATGAAGGCGCGATTACCGATAGCGTTCCTCTGCTTTTCTCGCTGCAAAAAAACGTAAACAAGCTGAACACTCTGCCCGTCGCCCCCGAAGCAGCTTCCCTGTTCCGGCAGTATATAGGGTCCGTTGCCACAAACCGTTCCGGTAACCTGATCGCCTTTTCGGCCCCGCGTGGTGACTGCGTCCTGATCTGGAACCGGCTGACGAATAAAATGGAAAAACTGATCCACGAAAAAGACGCCTGCGGTATCGCGGCTGATGGAGAGGGTTTTCTGATCAGCAGCGGCTTGGGTGTCCTGAAATCCGGAACCGGATCCCGGCACTCTAATATCCGGTGGGATAATCACATTCTAGCGCTGTAATCTGGACAAGGCGCGGAAAATATCCGCAGCCTCAATCACTCCGACAGGTTGCCCTTCTTTCAAAACGGAAATCTCGGCAACACCGTCCTGCATCATCTCTACCAGATCCGTCAGTGGCTGGCTCACCGGTACGGTGCGTGCACCATTAACAGAGGTTTTTCCCTGCATGATATCTTCGGCTCGCAGGACATTCATGGGATTCATATGGGCAACGAACTCCCGCACATAGTCATCAGCCGGTTTAAGGACAATCTCCTGCGGCGTTCCGAACTGGACAATTCGTCCGCCCTTCATAATGGCGATCCGATTGCCGATTTTCATGGCTTCGTCCAGATCATGACTGACAAACAGGATCGTCCGCCTTGTGGTCTTTTGCAGCTCCAAAAGCTCATCCTGCAAATGGGTGCGGATCAAGGGATCAAGGGCGCTGAAAGGCTCATCCATCAGCAATATGGGAGCTTCTGTTACAAAAGCGCGAGCTAACCCAACCCTTTGGCGCATACCGCCGGAGAGTTCCGTGATTTTCCGGCTGGCCCAGTCCTGCAGACCAACCAGTTCCAGCTGGGCACTGACCCGGCCAGCCCGGTCTTTTTTTGCAAGGCCCGACAACTCTAGCCCAAGCCCCACATTTTCAGAAACCGTCCGCCAGGGCAGAAGCGCAAAATTCTGAAAAACCATGGAGACCACATCTCGCCTGAGATGCTGAAGCTCCTGTTTATCAGCAGCTCCGATATCAATCAGCTCCTGACCGTTATGAACACGAACGGAGCCTGCGGTAATCGGATTGAGGCCATTGACCGTTCTTATCAATGTGGATTTTCCGGAACCGGACAATCCCATCAAAACCACAATCTCACCACGCTCGACAGCCAGGCTGCATTTGGAAACTCCCAGGACCTTGTCGGTTTCTTCCTGGATTTCCTCCCGGCTTTTCCCCGCATCCGCCAGCTTAAGAGCAGCATCGGTCTTCTGGCCGAAAATCACGGAAACATCGTCAAATTCTACGGCGGTTTCCATGGTCTAGTCTTTCGATGAACGGATCAGACGATCCAGAATTATAGCGACAAGGACAATGGCGACACCAACCTCAAATCCTTTGGCAATATTTACCTGATTAAGGGCCCGCAAGGTGGGAACGCCAAGACCGTCCGCACCGACAAGAGCGGCGATGACCACCATGGACAGGGACAGCATGATTGTTTGAGTGATACCGGCACGGATTTGCGGCAACGCATAAGGAATTTCAATTTTCCAGAGGATCGCCCATGGTCCGCCTCCAAAGGCCAGACCCGCCTCCTTCAATTCAGGCGGCGTACTGGAGATACCGAGCTGTGTGAGCCGGATCGGTGCCGGCAGGGCAAAAATAACCGTGGCAATCAAACCCGGAACCATACCAAGCCCGAACAGGATCAGTGCGGGGATCAGATAGACGAACGTCGGTATCGTCTGCATGAGATCAAGGATCGGACGGATTGCCGAATAAAACCACGGTCGCCGGGCTGCAAAGATCCCGACAGGAATACCGATCACCATACAGACAAAGGTCGACGCCAGGACAAGGGCCAGCGTTTCGGTTGTTTCCTCCCAATATCCCTGGTTGATAATCAGTAGCAGCCCCAAAGCCACAAAAACGGAGAAACCAATCGAGCGCCTCAAGTAAAAAGACAAGGCCGTAGCAAGGCCGACGGTCAGTAACGCCGGTGGCCACTGCAACATAAACAGAATAATGGTGATGAAATTTTCAAGGGCTATTGCCAGACCATCAAAAAACCAGCTTCCATGCTCCGTCAGGAAGTCGACAAAGGTTTTAGCCCATTTGCCGATCGGGATTTTCTCTTCCGTTAGCCAGTCCATGACAAATCCGATAAAAAGAAGGGCCGGATTAAGAAACCGGCCCTCAAAAAGTGTTCTGCGCGATTAGAGGCCCAGGCTCGCTTTAACAGCGGCGAGACCATCTTTGCCGTCCAGGCTCTTGACCCCGGCGAGCCATTTGTCCAGAACAGCCGGATTTTTCTTGATCCAGGCTGCTGCTGCTTTATCCGGATCTTCTCCATCATTCAGGATTGCGCCCATAATCTCATTTTCAAGTTTCAGGCTGAAGGTAAGATTGGTCAGCAGCTTGCCGACATTGGTACATTCGCCGCTATAGCCTTTGCGGGTATTGGTATAAACCTCCGCTCCGCCATAGTTAGGGCCGAAAAAGTTGTCACCGCCGGACAGATAGGCCATTTCGAAATTGGCATTCATCGGATGGGGCTCCCACCCCAGAAAGACAACATGCTCTTTCTTTTTCTTGGCACGGGCCACCTGTGACAGCATACCCTGCTCGGATGATTCAACAACCTTAAAGCCGTCAAGCCCCATGGCCTTGTCCTTGATCATATCTTCGATCAGGCGATTACCGTCATTGCCTGGCTCAATACCGTAGATTTTACCTTTAAGCTGATCCTTGAACTTACCGATATCAGCAAAGGATTTTAGACCGGCATCAAACGTATATTTTGGAACGGCCAGTGTGTATTTGGCACCTTCCAGGTTTTTAGCAACCGTTTCAACCGTCCCGGCTTCCCGGTAAGGTTTGATATCCGCTTCCATGGTCGGCATCCAGTTACCAAGAAATACGTCGATATCTCCATTGGCAAGGGAGGTATAGGTAACCGGCACAGAGAGAACTTTAACGTCGGTCTTATATCCGAGACCATCCAGAACCGTCGTAGCAACCGCCGTTGTCGCCGTGATATCGGTCCAACCCACATCAGAAAAGCGAACCGTGCTGCAATCGGCATAAGCTGCAGCTGAAAAAGCCGTCAGGCCCATTGAAAGAAAAGTAAGCTTTAATGTCTGCTTCATCGACACTCTCCCATCCGATGTCAGGATCAACCTGACTGTTGAATTTCCCTGAAAACGATTTCGATTATCTATACGCATACCTGCTTACAATCAGGTACCGAGTCGCTTCATTTTTATGATGATTTCCTGATTGACAGGTCAACATATCCAGTCTCAAATTGCAATGTTTTATTGATTGACCAGTCAATTAAAATAAACCATATATGTTTTATATGCGGTATTTTGCAGCGTTTACACTGCAGTTCAGGAGCGACCATGCCAAAAGTCGGGATGGAAGATTTTCGTAAGAAAACACTGATTTCAGCAACCCTTTACACCATTCAGGACAAAGGGAGTATTGATATCCGGGTCAGTGATATCGCCAGCCGTGCGGGTGTTTCATCCGGCCTCGCCCATCATTATTTTGGCAGTAAAGACAAGCTTATCCTTGCTGCGCTCCGCCACCTGCTGACCGAATTTCGTGCGCTTGTCATAGAGGATCTCAGTAAAGCAAGGACACCGCGAGAACGCCTTTCCGCCATTATCAGCGCCAGCCTGAACCAATGCCAGTTCAGTCAGGAAAATGTCACTGCCTGGCTGGTTTTCTATGCCCATGCCCAGGAATCCCTGGAAGCTCAAAAACTGCTTCGGGTTTATGTAAAGCGTCTTCAATCCAATCTTATATACAATCTGCGACCGCTCGTCGGTCATCATTCCGCCCAGGTCGCAGAAATTATCGGTAGCCTGATTGACGGTATCTATATCCGTCAGGCTCTCAGAATGGAAAAAGCCAATGCGGATTTTGCGCGTAAACTGATTGAAGACTGCCTGGATCTGCATATAACAGCCGCTGCTGGAAGATCATGATATGATATTTGATTTTGTGATTATCGGTGCCGGCTCCGCTGGCTGTGTCCTGGCCAACCGGCTGAGCGAAGATCCACAAACAAGTGTCTGTCTGATCGATTTTGGCGGATCAGATAACAGCCTGTTTATTTCCATGCCGACAGCCCTGTCCATTCCCATGAATATGGAAAAATTCAATTGGGGATTTGAATCGCAACCCGAACCAGGCCTGGCTGGAAGACGGCTCGACTGTCCTCGTGGTAAGGTGCTTGGCGGCTCTTCTTCCATTAATGGCATGGTCTATGTCAGAGGGCACCCCTGCGACTTCGAGGAATGGCAGGAACAAGGGGCTTCCGGCTGGGGGTATAAGGACCTCCTCCCCTATTTCAGGAGAGCTGAAAACTGGATTGGCGGCGAAGATACCTATCGGGGAAAAGACGGCCCGCTCTCTGTCGGGATGGGCAATGACATGAAGCTCAACCCCCTTTATTCCGCCTTTATTGAAGCAGGCCGACAAGCCGGTTACCCGGTCACCGAGGACTATAACGGTTATCAGCAGGAAGGCTTCGGTCCCATGCATATGACCGTTGGCGGCGGGAAACGAGCATCGACATCTCAGACTTATTTAAAATCCGCAAAATCAAGATCCAATCTAACGGTTCTGACGGGCTGCCTTGCCGAAAAACTGGTCTTTGAGGACAAGCGGGCAACTGGCATTGAAATCAGCCGGTCCGGTCAAAAACAGACCTTAAGCGCCCGTCGTGAAGTCATTGTAAGCGCTGGCTCCATCGGTTCTCCAACCTTGCTGCAACGCTCCGGCATCGGTCCCGCGGAGGCCTTAAAAAACATTGGCATCGAACCTTTGGTCGATTTACCGGGTGTCGGCGCCAATCTGCAGGATCATCTGGAAGTCTATTTCCAGTATCGCTGCAACAAGCCCATAACACTGAACAATAAGCTGGACTGGGTTTCCAAAGGCCTGATCGGAGCCCGTTGGCTGCTCTTCAAAAACGGGCTTGGTGCGACCAATCATTTTGAATCCTGTGGTTTTATCAGATCCAAGGCCGGACAAAAATGGCCGGATATCCAATATCATTTCCTGCCCGCGGCTATGCGCTACGATGGCAGAACAGCCTTTGACGGTCACGGATATCAGGTTCATGTGGGACCGAACAAACCCAAAAGCCGGGGTCGGGTTCTTATTTCCTCAGCAGATGCGCAGGAAAAACCGGATATTCTGTTTAACTATCTTACGGCGCCTGAAGATATAGAAGACTGGCGACATGTGATCCGGCTCAGCCGGGAAATCCTCACACAACCGGTCCTTGATCCCTATCGCGGGGCAGAAATCCAGCCCGGCTCAAACATTACCTCCGATGAAGAGATTGACCAGTGGGTTCGGGAAAATGTGGAAAGTGCCTACCATCCGTCCTGCACCAACAAGATAGGTGCAGCGGATGATCCTATGGCCGTCCTTGACCCGGAATGCCGGGTGCGAAATATCGATAATCTGCGTGTTGTTGATTCTTCCATCTTTCCGACAATTACCAACGGAAATCTGAACGCGCCGACCATTATGGTCGCCGAGAAAGCGGCGGATCTGATCCTTGCGCGGGACCCCCTGCCTGCCTCAAATGCGGATTACTGGATTGATGACGCCTGGGAAACCAGGCAACGCTCAGGAACCCCCGTTACTGTGTGAAACCAGCGTCATGCCAGGTCAGGATATCCTGCCTTAAATCGTCAAGATCCTCATGTTCCAGCCTGTCAAATTCCGGATCTCTCTCCCGGATGACATGTTCTTCCACATCCTGCCAGTCATTATGGCTGAGTGTCTTACGGGCCAACGGGAAAAGAAACGTCTCCTCCAGTCGAAGATGGTTTTTGTAGGCTGTACAATATTCATCAGCGACGGAGACAAGCCAGATACGCGGAAGCTCGCTATCCTGTTCTACATTGGAGACGGCCTCACGGAATGCATCGCAGAGAAAAGCAAGCTTTTCGTGCTCAATATGGATATCCCCTATCTCACAGGCGCCTTCCGGATCCCGGATCTTGAGCCATTTATAGATTTCATCTTCCGCCTGATGATGCTTGAATTCGCTGGAGCGAGTCAGATATTCAAGGATGGCTGAGATCAAGTCATAATCCAGAACGTTGCCTTCCTTGAAACGCGTTATTTCCTGATCCAGGAGCGAGAGCAGTTTTGCCATTCTCTTATGCTCCTCCGTCAGGGATGCGATCATTTGCGACATATGCTTCTCCCTGTCGATGCTGACAATCGACGGGGAGAATATCAAAGCACTTTTACCCGGACATTGATCCTGATCATCCGCCTTACATCGATGGCGTGTCCAACATCACAAGAAGCCTGTTTTATCCTTTATTGAGTTGGACGTTGAAAAAGACCGCGTAGAGAGCCGGTACCACACCGAGAGTCAGGATTGTTCCAACCGCCAGACCAAAAGCCATCGCACTGGCCATGGCATAGAACAGAGGATCCTGCGAGATGATCAGCGGCAACAGCCCCAGGACTGTCGTCAGGGAGGTGATCATGATCGGCTGCAAACGGGCAACGCATGCTGTCACAAGCGCTTCATAAGGCGGCAATCCTTCTTCGCGCTCCCGGTCTATCCGGTCAATCAGCACGATCCCGTTGTTAATAATAATCCCGGCAAGGCTAAAGAAGCCAAGGATAACCATAAAGCCAAACAGGGCCTGCATAGCGAAAAGACCAACAGCCGCACCGACAAGGATCAGCGGAATGGTCATCAGGATAATAGCCGGGCGGCGGAAGGAATTGAACTGCCAGACCAGCAACATGATAATCAGACCGACACACATGGGCAGATTTTCAAACAGTTTCTCGTTGGCTTCTGCCTGGGATTCCACTTCACCGGCAATTTCCAACCGATGCCCCGGACTGCGTTCGAGGCCCGCCAGATAATCTCCGAGATAAGCATAGAGTTCTGCCGCCGCCATGGTTTCATGTTTGGCCGTGACCGTGACAGTCCGCTCCTGGTCCCGGCGCTTTATTCTGGATGTCTGCCATTCCCCGTCAATATCAGCGAACTGGACCAACGGAATCCATTCTCCCGTACTGGACACATAAACGGATAAATCCCGAAGGCCGGTCAGCGTTCCCCGTTCCTCCTCGCCGGACCGAAGCACGACGGGAATAATACTGTCCCCTTCCCGGTAATCCGTAATGGATGCGCCGGAGAAATAGGTGTTCAGGGCATGAGCCACGTCTTCGGAAGTTGCTCCGACTTGCCGGGCCCGGGCCTGATCCACTTCGACATTGATTTTCAGGATGGGATTTTCCCAGTTATGCTTGGAAACCAGGGTTCCCGGGATATCCTTAATCTTCTCAACAAGCTGATCCGCCAACCTCCGAAGTTCTCTCTCATCGGTACCGACAATTCGCATTTCGAACAGCCCGGCTTCAGACGCTCCCATCCACATCTTTTTTGCTTCACCGCGCACTTCAGGCAGATTATCCAGCATATAAGTCCTGGTCCGGCTAACCAGTTCCGTCACCGTTTCCGTACTTTTCGTTGTGACAACGATAAAGGCCCTGTGCGGATCAGGGTCCATGGAAGCCAGAGAGAGGAAAAATCTCGGACCGCCACTTGCCACATAGGCAACATTGCTTTCAATTTCCGGATTGATGTCCTTATCGGAAAGCCAGGTCGTAAGTCGCTGGACAATGGCATCGGTCTTTTTGACGGAATTACCGGCCGGCAGATCCAGGTAGACCAGATACTGGTTTCGGTCCCCAAGCGGAAAGAACTCTTTTCCGATAAAGTTCAGAAGATATCCAGAACCGATCAGGAGGCCGACCATTGCCAGGATAAAGAAATAGCGAACTCTCAGGATCCCCTCAAGAGCGCTGCGATACAGACTATAAAACTGATCAACAAGAGCGGAGCTTTTTGTTGTCTTCTTCTCGTCTGCACCGCCATCTGTATCTTTCATAAACCAGACACACATGACGGGCGTCAAAAACAGCGACAAGAACCACGAAGATAACAGAACGATGGTGACAACCTGTGCCAAAGATCCTGTATATTCACCAGCCCCGCCTTCCGCCAGCGCCATCGGTACAAAGAATAGGATTGTTGTCAGGGACGACGTTAGCAGCGGGAGTGCCAGGCTTTTTCCCGAGGCAATTGCCGCTTTAACGCGCTCTTCTCCTTTTCGGAAACGAACCCGGATGTCCTCCGCAATGACGATCCCATTATCAACCAGCATGCCTAGCGCAATAATCATAGCGGCGATGGAAACCCGCTGCAGCTCCACCTCAAACTGACGCATGATCACAATGCTCATCAGCATGGTGATAGGAACAAAGGATCCGACGATTAACCCGGTCCGAACCCCCAGGAACACCATCACAACAACCAACACAATGACCAATGTCTGGTAGAGGTTGTTGACCGCCCCCTTAACGGACGCATCGATCAGGTCCGGCTGAAAGGTCGCAAATTCCAGAACGTACCCCCAGGGCAGTCCCTGTTCCAGTTCTTCAACCCGTGTCTTCAGTCTCTCTCCAAAGGCTACACTGTTGATCCCGTCTTCTACAGAGACACTCATAACAATCGCCGGCCGACCGTTGAAATAAACGGGTGTCGAGGGCGGATCTACATAGGCGCGACGGACATCAACCAGATCTCCAAGCCGGATAACCTGATCCGAATCCGGTATATCAATGAGAACATTCTCAATATCCCGCACCGAATTAAAATTCCCCGTCGGCTCCATCACAATTGCCTGACCTGAAGCATCAATTTCACCGCCCGGCAAAATGACATTCTGCTTCTTCAGCGTATTGATGATCGCATTGAGATCGATATCAAGCTGGGTGATTTTGCTGCGGGTGAAATCCAGATAAATTCTTTCGTCCTGTTCACCGAACCGTTCTACCTTGCTAATGCCATCCAGGGCATACAAGCGCTCGCTCAGAGTTTTGGCGACATCCTGCATCTCCGAGAAAGAGAAACCATCTGTCCAAAGAGCAATGGTTGCAACAGCAGTATCTCCCAGTTGATCATCAACATTAGGACCGATCGTTCCTGAAGGCAGGCTGGAAGCAATATCGGACATCTTGTCCCGCAGATCCTGCCAGACCGGCCCAAGATCAGTAACACTATCATCCAGCGTAATTTTGACCAGCGACACACCGGTTTTAGAGTCGGACTCAATATGTTTGACTTCCGGAATTTCCCGGATCTTCTCTTCAACGGGACGGGTCAGAAGATCTTCCACCCGCTCAGGAGACATTCCCGGAAAAAGAACGGTTACGTTGGCATTCCGGATAACAATGGAAGGGTCTTCCCGGCTCGGATAAGTCAGAAACGTTAAGATACCGGCCAAAATGACCATGGCCACCGATAAAATGGTGATCCGTGAGTTTTTTAGGGAGAATTCAGTGATGATCGACATCTCAGCCTCTCCGCTTTAATTCACGGCCGGAATATAACGTTTGACCTTCTGTCCGTCCGACAGGAAGGAGACGCCGGCTGACACAACAAGATCACCGGCTTCCACACCTTTGACAGCGATCAAATTACCTCTGACGGTTTCCGGAACGACTTCTTTTTTCGAGATTGTCGACGATCCGGCATCCAGCACAAAAACATAACTGTCCTGGAGATTTTGCGCCGCGGCCAACGAAGACAGTGGAACAAGGAAACCAAACTCGCCGGGATTATTCTGGGTCACCAGCGATACATCGCCTGTCATGCCGGCCCGTAATGCGGAAGGCGGATTATTCAGACTAACCTTTACAGGAAAAATATTACCGCTTCCGGCAACCCGGGAAATTTCCGTAACCCGCCCTTCAACCACAGTATTCGGCAAAACACTAAAAGTCGCTGTTGCCGGCATACCCATATTCAGCTTAGAAATCGCCTTTTCCGGCACAGAAATCGACAATTCAAGGGCACCGCTTGCATCCAGCGTCAGGATTTCCTTACCGCTCGTCACTTCCTCATTGGGTTCCACAAACCGTTCCCCGACCACGCCGCTATACGGCGCCTTCAACGTCGCGTCATTGAGAGAGCGCTTTGCCTGATTGACGCGTGTCGTTTTATAGCTGACATCCCCAAGGGCAGTTTCCCTTGCAAATTCCGCCTGCTCTAGCGCCGCCTTGCTGACCCAGCCTTTTTCAAAAAGCTGTTTGTTTCGTTTATAATCTTCTTCTTTTTCCTGAGCCGATGATTTTGCCTTGCGAAGTTCTGCCTCTGCTGCCTGAACGTCCAGCTTAAACGGTTCCTCATCCAGTTTGGCCAGGATATCTCCCTGCTTTACATTGTCGCCAACAGACACATTGATATTCTGGACGGTTCCTGACACCGGGAAACTAAGGCTGGCGGAATTAGCCGCTTCGATTTTCCCGGAAAATTTTCGGATATCTCCGCCTGCACTTTCAGACACTTCAAAGACCTTCACCGCTCTCACGGCCTCCGGGTTCACATCAGGCGCTTCTTCACAGGCTGTCAGCATCAATGCCAAACCGGTTACGAGTAAAGTAGTCAGGCGTATCATCTATCTATTCCGGGGTTTGTGATATCGGTTTCCGTTCATCAAAGCATGTTGCTCTGTCAGGGACAAGCATCATTATTCCTAATCAGGATCTTGATAAAACCTGGATTTAAGCGACAGTCGGAAAACAGTAGGGGAATGTTGAGGTGCATGTCGGATCAGCTGAAAATATTGCTGAACTTTCCTATCGGATGACGGTTCAAACCAGTGTAACGGTAACAAAAAAGCCGGACGTTTGAGGCAAATAGTCCGGCTTTTTTCGTATCATTCATCTGGTTAAGGTCAATTCTAGCTGTTGAGAACTTCTGTCAGGATATCAGCCTGATCCTTGAGGCTGCCTGCAACGACCTGAACCTCGCGGGAGCTTTCACTGACTTGGATGACATTCTCGTTCACGATCCCGACATTTGCGGTGACTTCCTTTACGCCGGATGCCGCTTCCTGAACATTGCGGGAGATTTCCTGGGTTGCGGCGCCCTGTTCCTCCACGGCTGAAGCAATAGCAGAAGAAACCTCGTTAATCTTACTGATGGAACCGTCAATCTCGGAAATTGAGGTAACTGCCGTCCCCGAAGCCGTCTGAATGCCCTGCACCTGCAGTTTGATATCTTCCGTTGCTTTTTCCGTCTGTGCAGACAGGCTCTTGACCTCACTGGCGACAACGGCAAACCCTTTGCCGGCATCACCGGCCCTTGCCGCTTCAATGGTTGCATTCAGAGCCAAAAGTTTGGTCTGTCCGGCGATATCATTGATCAGGTTGACGACATGACCGATCTTGTCGGATGCTTCGGATAGCCCCGTCACCAGTTCATTGACTTCCCTGGATTGCTCCACGGCTTCGCTAGACATGGTTGCAGAATGGGTTACTTGCCGGTTGATTTCCTGAATGGAGGAATTCAGTTCCTCAGCAGCAGAGGCAACGGTCTGTGTATTTGTACCCGCTTCTTCAGCCGCGGAGGCAACTGTCGCCGTTTTCTCGCTCGCCCGATCAACGGTTTCCCCCATACTCTGAGCACTGGCATTCAATTGCGTAGCAGCGCTTGAAATCGCATCGACAACATCGCCAAACCGGCTGATCTTGTTTTCCACACCATCGGCGGCCGTGTTAATTTTATCAGCCGCGACGCCATATGCTCCCCCCAATCCTTCCGGTGCAATCCTGCGGAAATATCTGTTTTCGGCAATAAACCCCAGACAAGCCGTTGACTCGCGCACATAAGCATCGGCCCGATCAATCATTTCATTAATCTTAACAGATAAGCTGCGCTCAAGCCCCTCTTCAACAGGGATATTTTTGATACGGCTTTCGAAGTTTCCTTCAATGATATCCTGTATAACGGACAGGATTTCATCAAACCGCTCCATGGAAGGATAACTATCAGAACTAACATCTGTTTTGCTATAAGCGTTCATGATCAGTGCTCCCGCATCGTGGAGGAAATAAACTCGTCATAACTCTTGCCTTGTTCAGACAGAATTTCCGTAAAGCGACCGACTGAATTCTGAATAGCGTCCTTACGATTTCCGGAACGGGCTTCAATCGAATTCAACTCGTCATAAAGCGGCTCAATAACATCACGGATCACAGTCGGATCAGGAACCCGCCGTGTGGAATGATAGCCGGCGAC
>DIYE01000058.1 GCA_002428885.1 Alphaproteobacteria bacterium UBA6062 | reverse complement strand
CGATCAGACGGCAGCGGAGTGTCGTCTTCCTGCTCAAAAGAGATGTCCGGCAGCGGAGTTACGTCACCATTACCGTCCAGGATGGCGGCTTTACGGTTCTGACGATAGAGGCTGCGGAGTGTCGCATAGAAATCGATTGAGTTCTTTTCGATTTCATCCAGGGAATCGAGTGATCTTGACCGGAAATCAACCGCATTTGCTCCCGCGCGATAAAGCGGAACATTGGCGATATCATGATGGTCTGCGACTAGATTAACCGGATCAATGAAATATTCGCCGACAATACCAACGGCTTCTCGGGTTGTGTTGGGACCCAGAAGTGGCAGCACCAGATAAGGACCTTCCGGAACACCCCAGACGGCCAATGTCTGGCCTAGATCTTCATTATCTGTTTCAATCTGAGCAACGTCAAAGAGACCGCCGAAACCAAGGAATGTGTTGGTAAAGAAGGCTCCCATATTGTCACCTGCACCATCCAGATCACCCTGAGCCACATTATTCAGGAAATAGATGGGTTGCGACAGGTTGGTCAGAAAATTCCGGACGCTGTCCTGCACTTTATCCGGCAGGGCATCCCGGTAAATGTGAGAAACCGGGCGAAGGGCAACTGCATCCAGCGCTTCGTTGACATCAAAGAAGTAGCGGTTAAGCGGTTCGATCGGATCGTGAACCTCAGTATACATGACGGCGTTTGCATCTTCACCAGGAGGTGTAGCACAGCCACCAAGGAATCCAAGAGCGGCAATCGCTACGCATCCCAGACGAAATGAAGGTCCGAATTTCCTAGAACTCATATTGTATACCCAGCTCTTGTCTCTCAATTGCTGCCTATCAATGTCGATAGAAGCACATCATTCCTTACAGAAGTCTTTATGTATCCCATAAAAAAGGAAGACCAAAGGAAAATGATGATCCTGTTACATTTTTTTACCAAATGTGAAGATCCCTATCATAGGAATGTTTCAATTTCCAGTGGAGGGAACGGGGGCAAATGTATTCTGCGTTACGTTGTTGCTAAAAAGTCGCGTGACTTTAATCTGTACAAAGATATAAATATATGTTTATATCATTAAATAGATTCGAGATTCGCTAGTGGATTGGTGAGACTTTGGAACAGTTACTGCAAGGATTGAGGGCTGCCGGGGAGGAGACGCGCATGCGTCTTCTGGTTTTGTGTGGTCATGCGGAACTGACGGTCAGCGAACTTATTCAGATCCTCGGGCAGAGTCAGCCTCGTGTGTCACGACACCTCAAGCTTCTTTGTGAGGCAGGGTTGCTGGATAGATTTCAAGAAGGCAGTTGGGTTTTCTATCGCCTGGCTAATAGGAGCGGGACATCTTTACTGGCTCGTTACCTGGTGGATCTGGTGCCGGAAAATGATCCGATTGTCGCACGGGACCTTGAGAGATTGAATGCCGTCAAACAGACCAGGATGGACGCTGCGACATCCTATTTTAAGGAAAATGCCCGCAACTGGAACCAAATCCGATCCATGCATGTGGACGAGGCAGAGGTTGAAGCAAAAATTTTGGCGTCATTGGAAAACCGGTCCATTACCGATTTCCTGGACATTGGGACCGGAACCGGCCGTATGCTGGAGCTGATCGGACCCCGTGCTGAATTCGCTGTTGGCATTGATACCAGTCGCGAGATGTTGGCTTTCGCCCGTGCAGCCATTGAAAAAGCGGATCTGAGAAATTGCCAGGTGCGTTTGGGTGATATGTATACGCTTCCGTTCGCGAACGGCTCGCAGGATCTGGTGATGATACATCAGGTGCTTCACTATGCTGATCGGCCGAAAATCGTGATCAGCGAGGCAAAGCGTGTTCTGCGACCCGATGGTTTGCTGGTCATCGTGGATTTTGCCCCGCATCATGAAGAAAGCCTGCGCGATAAGCACGCCCATCAGCAGATGGGATTTGACGTGGAACAGATCTGGACCTGGTGCCGGGATCAGGGATTGGAGCCGAAAGCGCAGCATATCCTGAAAGGTGATCCCCTGACGGTTAATATATGGATCGTCGGCCCTAATTCTTCTCAAAAAACAAATGAAAACCCCTCCTCAGGAGCAGGACAATGACTTTACCGGGCAGTGCTCTGGAAAATGCGCAAACCGCTGATCTCTTAAATATCGGCAGACGGAATCCCGTGTCTATTTCCTTTGAGTTTTTTCCGCCGACCAGCGAGAAGATGTCGGAAAAACTGTGGGAGACGGTAGAAAGGCTGGCGCCGCTCGATCCTGGATTTGTGTCCGTAACCTATGGAGCCGGTGGCTCTACACGGGAAAGAACACATGGCCTCGTCAGCCGTATTCGGCAGGAGACTGAACTTGAACCTGCTGCTCACCTGACCTGTGTCGGTGCATCTAAAGCCGAGGTCGAGGACGTGGCGGAGAAATACTGGGAAAGCGGTGTTCACCATATCGTCGCCTTGCGGGGTGATCCCCCCGAAGGCGATCAGGATTTCAAAGTACATCCGGACGGCTTCAACGGCTCTGTTGAGCTGATAGAACATCTCAGGAAAATGCATGATTTTGAAATTAGCGTGGGGTGTTATCCGGAAATCCATCCCGAAGCAGAGTCCAGTCTTGCTGATCTTGAATATCTGAAACGAAAAGTCGATGCCGGCGCGACGCGGGCCATTACACAGTTTTTCTTCGATCCTGATACTTATCTTCGGTTTGTTGACCGGGCACAGGCCCGGGGTATTGATATTCCGATTATACCGGGCATATTGCCGGTAACCAGTTATTCGAAACTGAAGCAGTTCGCGGGCCAGTGTGGTACGCAGATTCCGGCCTGGCTCACTCATTTGTTTGAAGGGCTGGATGAAGATCCGTCAACCCGAAACCTGGTGGCGGCCATGGTGGCGTCCGAACAGTGCCGTCAGTTACAGAAGGCAGGAGTTACTGATTTTCATTTTTATACTCTGAACCGGGCTGATCTGGTTTATGCGATTTGTCACACGATGGGTGTTCGACCCAATCCATAAATCAACCCCCTAAAGTGTTATTTTGTATATTTAATCGGTCATGAACGGGTAAACGTCCCATGAAGAAATCTGCCTCATTTTCTACCATTGAAACTGCCCTGGAGGATCGTATCCTGGTTCTTGACGGGGCAATGGGTACTATGATTCAGGCCTATGATCTGACTGAAGCAGATTACCGGGGAGACCGTTTCAGAACCTCGAATGTCGACCTGAAAGGCAATAGCGATCTTCTTAGCCTTACACGTCCTGACATTATCGGCGCGATTCATGATGCGTTTTTGGCAGCTGGCGCCGACATTCTGGAAACGAATACTTTCAGCGGAACCTCAATTGCCCAGGCCGACTATGGCTTGGAACGGGATGTGCGCGATATCAACCTTGAGAGTGCGAAACTGGCAAAAGAAGTCGCGCTCCGCTGGACAGAGAAAACACCTGATAAGCCTCGTTTTGTCGCTGGTGTTCTTGGGCCGACCAATAGGACGGCCTCTATTTCCCCGGATGTGAATGATCCGGGATTTCGGAACGTGACCTTTGATGAGTTGGTCGAAGCTTATGACGAAGCACTGCGCGGCCTAATCGATGGTGGTGCTGATATTATTTTGATTGAAACTGTCTTTGACAGCTTGAATTGTAAAGCCGCCATTTACGCTGTTCTTCGATATTTTGATGAAGTCGGCATTCGTTACCCGGTCATGGTTTCCGGAACGATTACGGATGCTTCCGGGCGTACCTTGTCAGGGCAGACTGCGGAAGCTTTCTGGGCTTCGATGGCGCATGTGGAGCCAATTAGCATTGGCTTTAACTGTGCATTGGGCGCAAAGGAACTTCGCCCGCATGTGCAGGCTGTCTCTGCTATCGCACATACTGGTGTTAGCGTTCACCCCAATGCGGGTCTGCCAAATGAACTCGGTGAATATGATGATACGCCCGAATATATGGCAGAGCAGCTTGGTGAGTTCGCCGAAAGCGGTTTGGTGAATATTGTCGGCGGCTGTTGCGGTACCCGGCCTGATCATATCAAAGCCATTGCTGATGCGGTCTCTGTTATTCCGCCGCGTATAGTGCCTGAGAGAGATCATATCGCACGATTGAGTGGTCTGGAGCCTCTCTATCTGGATGACACGGTTGGTTTTGTGAATATAGGTGAAAGAACCAATGTCGCCGGTTCCGCCAAATTCAAGAAGCTGATCATGAACAGTGAGTATGATACGGCCCTGGATATCGCTCGTGATCAGGTTGCCAATGGTGCCCAGGTGGTGGATGTCAATATGGATGACGCCATGCTGGACGCGGAAAGCGCCATGCCCACCTTTCTGAATCTGATCGCTTCTGAGCCTGATATCTGCCGGGTCCCGATCATGATCGACAGCTCCAAATGGGAAGTATTGGAAGCTGGCCTGAAGACTGTTCAAGGCAAATGCATCGTCAATTCCATCTCGCTTAAGGAAGGCGAGGAGGCCTTTATCCGACAGGCTCGAGAAATTCGGCGCTATGGTGCTGCGACTATTGTCATGGCCTTTGATGAAGAAGGGCAGGCAGACACGAAGGATCGGATGATTGAAATCTGCACACGGTCTTACAAAGTCCTGACGGAAGTTGTGAATTTCCCGCCAGAGGATATTATTTTCGACCCTAATATTTTCCCGATCGCTACGGGGATTGATGAACATCGGAATTTCTCGAAAGATTATATTGAAGCGACAAAGATCATCAAAGAAACGCTCCCTCACGCGAAAATCAGCGGTGGGGTAAGTAACATGTCCTTTTCGCTGCGGGGCAATAACCCCATGCGTGAAGCGATGCATGCCGTTTTCCTGTATCACGCCGTTAATGCCGGTATGGATATGGGGATCGTTAATGCGGGGCAGCTGGCGGTTTATTCTGATGTCCCGGAAGAAATGAGAAACCGGATCGAGGATGCGGTCCTCAATCGTCGGGAGGATGCCACGGAACGGCTGCTGGAAGTTGCAGAAGAAGCGGTTGGTCAGAAGAAAAACAATGTTCAGGATCTGTCCTGGCGGGAAGGCCCCGTTGGGGAGCGGCTCGCTCATGCTCTGGTAAAAGGCATCTCCGATTATATCGAAGAAGATACCGAGGAAGCCAGGCAACAGGTAAACCGACCCATCGAGGTGATTGAAGGGCCATTGATGGACGGTATGAACGTGGTCGGTGATCTGTTCGGATCCGGCAAGATGTTCCTGCCGCAGGTGGTGAAAAGTGCTCGCGTCATGAAGCAGGCGGTTGCTTATTTGCTTCCCTATATCGAAGCAGAAAAAGAAGCAGGTGGAGAGGTGAGCACCAAGGGTAAGATCCTGCTGGCAACCGTTAAGGGCGATGTTCATGATATTGGCAAAAATATCGTAGGCGTGGTTCTGCAATGCAACAATTTCGAGGTGATCGACCTTGGCGTTATGGTACCCTATACCACGATCCTGGAAACCGCCATCGCCGAGAATGTGGATATTATCGGCCTGAGTGGACTGATCACACCGTCTCTCGAGGAAATGGCGACAGTTGCTGCGGAGATGCAGCGCGGTGACTTCGACAGGCCCTTGCTGATTGGCGGTGCGACAACCTCCAAGGTTCACACGGCATTGAAAATCGCGCCTCAGTATGAGGGATCGACCATCTATGTAACCGACGCATCCCGAGCCGTCGGTATCGCAACCTCGCTGACCAGCGATGAGCAACGCAATGGACTGATCCGCGGTATCAAGGATGAGTATGAAACCGTCCGCGAGAATTATTATCGCAAACAGAAGCCCGATAATTTTGCGCCCATTGCAGAGGCTCGGGAAAACAGGGCTGATATCAACTGGTCGGGTTATAAAGCACAGAAACCGTCCTTTATCGGCTTGAAACAGTTCGATGATATCGATCCTGCTGCTGTGGTGGATTTTTTCGACTGGTCGCCGTTCTTCCGGACCTGGGAACTGGCCGGGCATTTCCCGAAGATCCTGGAAGATGAGGTTGTCGGGGAGACCGCGACGGAGCTCTATAATGATGCCCAGACAATGCTGGCACGGATCATTAAGGAGAAATGGCTGACGATCAAGGCCGTTGTTGGTTTCTTCCCGGCAGCGGCGGACGGGGACGATGTGGTGCTTTATGAAGATGAGAGCCGGACAAAGGAAATCCATCGGTTTCATTTCCTCAGGCAGCAGATGAGCCGGTCCAATAAGCGCGCTAATCACTGTCTGGCAGATTTTATCGCGCCAAAGGATCTGGATATCCCGGATTATCTTGGATGTTTTACGGTGACCGGCGGTTTGGGGATCGAAGATAAACTCGCTGATTTCGACCGAACCCATGACGACTATAGCAGTATTCTATTAAAGGCACTGGCCGACCGCTTTGCGGAAGCGACTGCGGAATATATGCATGCACAGGTTCGTAAAGAGCTCTGGGGTTACGCGAAGGATGAAGCTTTCAGCAATGACCAGTTAATCCGCGAAGCCTATCAGGGGATCCGTCCCGCACCCGGCTATCCGGCCTGTCCGGATCACTCTGAAAAACCGGGATTGTTTGAGCTTCTTGAGGTCACCGACCGGATCGGCGTTTCCTTGACGGAGGCCCATGCCATGCTGCCGGCATCGTCTGTCTCCGGATATTATTTTGCTCATCCGGAGGCTCGCTATTTCGGAGTTGGCAAGCTTGCTAAAGACCAGGTAGAGGATTACGCGAAGCGCAAAGGCATGTCTCTCAATGAAGCGGAGAGAAGCCTAGCCTCCAACCTGGGATATGAGCGGTCATCCGTTCTGGAAGGCTAGGATCTAAATCCTGGCCTTCCGCGGTTCTATTTTTTAGGATCTGGGCAGGTTCCCCAAAAGCTATCGGCGCATTTCTGGCGATATTGCAGTAATGGCAGAACCATACCGGGATTAACCTGCGTCTGCTGCCCCGGGCGGGCACCCATTGTGCGATTTGCCGGCCGTGTCCGGTGAGATGGGATCTGGGCCGTACCAGGCGTATGAGGCTGGGAACTGTTATGAGTGCCCGGCTTTTGGGTTCCTGGTTTTGGTTTGGGTTTGGTATCGGGAACGGACGACTGTGACGGGTCTTTACCATTACTTCCCGGCTTTGAGGCCGCTGCAGACAGGCCGGCACTCGACAAAATAAGGGCGACTGCAAGGCTGAATAACAGAGTGCGTTTCATGATGACTGCTCCTGGTCAAGAATGTTGATCTTAGCTGTATGTCGTAGTGAGGACGAAACAGGTTCATTCTTTTCGAAACATTCAGTGTTAAGCTTTCATGGTTATTCATGGCCGCTAAAAGCAGATGCTTCTTCTTTCGCAGCATGTGCAATAAAATCGGCGAGGGCGCGCACCCGGGCATTTCGCCTTAGATCCTGATGCATAACAAGCCATAATTCTCCCATCGCGTCGTCAAGCGGCGATAGAACGGGTGTCAGGCCCGGCCAGAAACTGCCGACCCGGCAGGGAAGAGGGGCAAGGGCATTGCCGGAGGCAGCGAGGGCTGCATTTGTCAGCAAGCTGCTGGATTTATAGATGATGTTGAGCGGGTCAATCCGTCCGGCGAGCCAGGTCATGGTGTCATGGGCCGCAGGGCTACCCTCCCAACCGATGACGTTCAGTCCTGCCAGATCGGAGAGTGTTTTAATGTCCTTATAGCGATCCGTTATGGATGTAGCGGCATAAATCCCCCAGTTTGACTGTCCGATTTTCCGGCCAATAAGGCTGTCTGTTTTCGGGCGACGGGGTCTCAGGGCAAGATCCGCTTCCCGGTCCGTCAAACTTAATTTTCGGTCGGAAGAAATAATTGTAACAGTCAGGCCCGGATATTCTTTTTGAAAGGCCGGAATGTGTCTGGCCAGAAAACTGGCCGAGATGGATTCGGTTGATGTAATTGTCAGAGAACCCTGCAGTTGCTGATCCTGGCCGCTTACCGCGCGATCTCCGGCCAGGGCTTCCTGCTCCATGCGTTCAGCGGCCTGAACCAGGCGTTGGCCCGCATCTGTTGGATGATAAATGCCTTTGTTTCTGTCAAACAGCCGAACGCCCAGAGCATCCTCCATCCGTTCCAATCGCCTAAAGACGGTCGACAGAGTGACCCCCAGATGCTCTGCGGCTCCGGGAAGGCCTTCGCTACGATAAATGGATAGGATCAGATGATAATCATTCCAGTTGGTCATGGTGTTCGCGTTTTTGCAAATGTAATTCACGAAATAACAACTTCATTATTATTTGTGCAAATGAGAGATTTGGTCAATCAAAGAACGGTAAGAACGGAGAAAAGAATGGCCAGGCTGGTGATTGTAGGCGGTGGCTTTGCCGGTGTTTGGGCGGCCATGAGCGCTGCGGCTGAAAGAAAGCGGCGGCGGGATAGGTCTACAGAAATACTGTTGCTCAGCAGGGATGGGTTTCTAACCCTGCGTCCGAGATTGTATGAACCTTTGTCGGAGGATTTTCGGGTGCCAATAGCTCCATTAATGGAGGAAATCGGAGTTGATTTCGAGGTCGTCGAGGTGACGCATCTGATGGAAAGAGCCAAGGAGGTGAGGGGCGCTGAGGGACGATCTTACAGCTACGACCGGCTTGTTCTGGCAACAGGCAGTCAATTGAACCCTCCGGCGGTACCGGGAACAGAATATTGTTTCAGTATGGATAATTGGGAAGCGGCTTCATCCCTGAACCGGCACTTTGAAAACCTGCCGGAGCAGGACGCTTATG
>DIYE01000204.1 GCA_002428885.1 Alphaproteobacteria bacterium UBA6062 | reverse complement strand
ATCAGCTTTTTAAATTCCTTGTAGGCAACACTCCAGGCCCAGCCTTCAAAGATAACTCCCAATCCCAGGATGACATAATTCCAGGTGGGGTCTGCGATCGCTTTCGGGTCCTGAACCGCATGCAGGCCTTCGTAGAAAGAAATGCCCGCACCCAGGGCGAAGATCAGAATAGCGACCATAAAGGACCAGAAGTAAACTTCCATACCGTATCCGAACGGGTGCAGTCTGTCGGGCCCCTTTTTAGATCTGGAAAGCCCCAGAAGCATCAGGCCCTGGTTACCGGTATCCACCAGTGAATGAACACCCTCACTTAACATGGCAGAACTACCGGTGAAAGCGGCGGCTGAGAATTTTGAAATGGCAATTAAGCCATTTCCGATAAGAGCAGCATAAATGACTTTTTTAGAACCACTGGCCACGCGATTTTCCCCCGATCATTCCGGTTTTATATCCGGCTTGAAGGATAGAGGAGGCGAAGGGGATTTTGCAATCCGGAAAAATAGGCAGACAAATGATCTTTAGCACTGAATTCACATTGCCGCTGATTGGAAACTGACATACACTCCCGCCTCATTTCGCGTTATTCCCCGGGAGGCAGGCATGTCCAATACTAACAATAATCCCCTGAATCTGAAGGATCCGTCATTGTTTCGTCAGCAATGTCTGATTAATGGTAGCTGGTGTGATGCTGACAGCGGCAATACCCAGGATGTAACCAACCCTGCGACAGGTGAGGTTATCGGTACCATTCCGGAAATGGGTGCTAACGAGACCCGCAGAGCTATTGACGCCGCCAAAGCCGCCATGCCGGACTGGGCCGGGAAAACAGCTAAGGAGCGGGCTAATATTCTTCGGAAATGGCACGACCTGATGCTGGAGAATACCGATGATCTGGCTCGCCTGATGACCATTGAAATGGGCAAGCCTCTCGCCGAAGCAGCGGGTGAGGTGGCTTATGCTGCATCTTTCATTGAGTGGTTCGCGGAAGAGGGAAAACGCATCTATGGTGATACCATCCCGGAACATCAGAGTGATAAACGCATCATTGTCCTGAAGCAGCCCATCGGGGTTACCGCAGCTATTACTCCCTGGAACTTTCCGGTGGCCATGATCACCCGTAAAGCCGCACCGGCGCTTGCCGCTGGGTGCCCGATGGTTATTAAGCCTGCTGAAATGACACCTTATTCCGCATTCGCCATGGCTGTGCTTGCCGAACGGGCAGGGGTTCCAAACGGTATCCTTGGTGTTGTTACCGGTGTACCGCAGGCAATTGGTAAGGAAATGACCGGCAACGCGGATGTGGCCAAGCTGACCTTCACCGGATCAACCGCTACTGGTAAAATCCTGATGGAACAGTGCGCGGGAACCGTGAAGAAAACCTCCATGGAACTCGGCGGCAATGCGCCCTTCATCGTCTTTGACGACGCGGATCTGGACGACGCGGTGGAAGCAGCCCTTGCCTCCAAATATCGGAATGCCGGCCAAACCTGTGTTTGCGCGAACCGGCTTTATGTCCAGGAAGGAATTTATGACGAGTTCGCGAACCGGCTGGCGGAAAAAGTAAAGGCCATGAAAGTCGGTAACGGTCTTGATAACGGGGTGACTCAGGGACCGTTGATTAATATGGCTGCCGTGGAAAAGGTTGAATCTCATATTGAAGATGCCGTGTCCAAAGGCGCGAAAGTCCTGACCGGCGGTAAACGTCATGAGCTGGGCCAGAGCTTTTTTGAACCGACAATTCTCCTGAACGCGACAACGGATATGAAGGTCGCCCGCGAGGAAACCTTCGGTCCCATGGCACCGCTTTTCAAGTTTAAGGATGAAGATGAAGTTGTCAAAATGGCCAATGATACGGAATTTGGTCTGGCGGCTTATCTGTGTGCCCGGGATATCGGCCGAATCTGGCGGGTCAGCGAAAAACTGGAATATGGTATTGTCGGCATCAATACCGGTATTATCTCTACAGAAGTTGCGCCGTTTGGTGGCGTAAAACAGTCCGGTATTGGCCGAGAGGGTTCAAAATACGGACTGGATGACTATCTGGAGATTAAATATATGTGCCTGGGTGGTTTGGATAAGTAATCCGGGCTGTTATCTCACGGGCGCTTTGAATAAGGATTGGTTCTTTGGCTTTCGATTATGATCTCTTCGTGATTGGTGCGGGGTCCGGCGGTGTCCGGGCCTCCCGTATTTCATCCTCACTGGGTGCTAAAGTGGCAATAGCGGAGGAATACCGCGTTGGCGGTACCTGCGTTATCCGCGGATGTGTCCCCAAGAAGCTGTTTGTTTATGCAAGCCATTTTGCGGAAGATTTTGAGGATGCCGCCAATTACGGCTGGACCGTTCCGGAAACCAGTCACGACTGGAAAACCCTGATCCGCAACAAGGATACGGAGATCGACCGTCTGAACGGTATCTATCATCAGATCCTCAGCAACAATAATGTGGAACTGTATGAAAGCCGGGCGGAGATCATTGATCAAAATACGATCCGGGTCGGTGATAAGACCGTAACCGCCAAATATATCCTTATTGCTACGGGTGGTACGCCGGTCATGCCGGACGTCCCCGGGATTGAGCATGCGATTTCTTCTAATGAAGCCTTTCATCTGGAGGAGATGCCGAAGCGCGTTGTTGTGGTCGGCGGCGGTTATATCGCCGTCGAATTTGCGGGTATCTTCAATGGACTTGGCGCGGATGTAATCCAGCTGTACCGCGGAGAACAGATCCTGCGCGGCTTTGATCATCACGTGCAGGCCATGGTTGCTCAGGAGATCACCAAGAAAGGGATCGATCTTCGCACCCGCGCCAATCCCGCAAAAATTGAAAAGACCGATACCGGTCTGCAGATAACCCTGGAAGATGGATCGGTGATCGAAGCCGACGCCATCATGTATGCCACAGGTCGCCGCCCCAATGTGGACGGTCTTGGTCTGGAAGCAGTTGGTGTTGAAACCCAGGGCAATGGGGCGATTGTTGTGGATGAATATTCCAAAACCACCGCCGATAATATCTATGCCGTCGGTGACGTGACAGACCGTATTGCCCTGACACCGGTTGCCATTCACGAAGGGATGGCTTTCGCGGAAACGGTTTTCGGCGGCAAGCCTCGCGCTTTTGATCACAGCGACGTGCCGTCCGCTGTTTTCTCCCAGCCGCCGGTTGGCAGCGTTGGCTTGACAGAAGCCGAAGCACGGGAGAAATTCGGCGAAGTTGATATCTATAAATCCGAATTCCGCCCTATGAAACAGACGATTACCCTCGGAAGTGAGCGGGCGATGGTCAAGCTGATTGTCGAACCCAAATCCGATCGGGTTGTCGGTGTTCATATTGTCGGGGCAGACGCTGGAGAGATCATCCAGGGGATTGGTATCGCCGTTAAATGCGGTGCGACCAAGGAGCAGTTTGACGCAACTGTGGGCGTTCATCCGACCCTGGCTGAAGAGATCGTTACCATGCGGGAAAAATATACCGGCGACTGAATTGTTCGGTAATTTTTGTTCGTATACTCCCGGTTTTTGGTGTGAAATACGCCGATTTGTAAGGAAAATCACCGCTTAAGCATTGCTTTAGCGGAAAAAGAATGTAGAAATTGTGCAGTGCGAATATCTGTTTAGGGAATAAGACAATGTCAAAAACATGGGCGCCTGAAAGCTGGAGAAACAAACCGGTCCGCCAGGTTCCGACATATAGTGACGAGACGCTCGTCAAGTCTGTGGAAAAAGATCTGAGCGATTTTCCGCCCCTGGTTTTTGCAGGTGAAGCCCGCAGCCTCAAAAAGAAACTCGCTGATGTTTCCGAGGGACGCGGTTTCCTGCTCCAGGGTGGTGATTGCGCTGAGAGCTTTGCCGAGTTTCATCCGAACAATATTCGTGACACCTTTAAGGTGTTGTTGCAGATGGCTGTTGTCCTGACATTTGGTGCCAACAAGCCGGTTGTTAAAGTCGGTCGTCTGGCCGGTCAGTTTGCCAAGCCGCGTTCCTCCGATATGGAAACCGTGGATGGTGTTGAACTGCCCAGCTATCGCGGCGACATTATCAATGGCTTTGACTTCACAGAGGAAGCCCGTATCCCCGATCCGAAGCGGATGCTGACTGCGTATTCTCAGGCGGCGTCTACCCTGAACCTCTTGCGGGCTTTTGCCCAGGGCGGTTATGCGGACCTGCATCAGGTGCATCGTTGGAATATGGGCTTTGTCGCCAGCCGACCGCAAGGTGAGCGTTATAAAGAAATGGCGGATCGCATCCATGACGCACTTGCCTTCATGGAAGCCTGTGGTGTTAATTCCGAGAATACACCGGAAATGAACAAGACGGATTTCTACACGTCCCACGAGGCACTGTTGCTTCGCTACGAGCAGGCACTGACCCGTGTTGACAGCACATCCGGCGAATATTACGACACGTCAGCCCATATGCTGTGGATTGGTGACCGCACCCGCGATCCGGATGAAGCACATGTGGAGTTCCTGCGCGGCGTCGCCAATCCGATTGGCGTAAAAGCGGGTCCAAGCCAGGATCCGGACACATTGTTGCGCCTCATCGATACACTGAACCCGGAAAATGAAGCCGGACGCCTGACTGTGATCTGCCGTTTTGGCGCAGGCGAGGTTGATAAGCACCTTCCGGCACTGATCCGGAAAGTCGAACAGGAAGGGCGCAAGGTTGTCTGGTCCTGTGATCCTATGCACGGCAACACAATTAAATCCTCGACCGGTTACAAGACCCGGCCGTTTGACCGGATCCTGACAGAAGTACGTGAATTCTTTGACGTTCATGCAGCTGAGGGAACCTATGCCGGTGGTGTTCATTTCGAAATGACCGGTAAGGATGTCACAGAATGCCTGGGCGGCGCTTTTGAAGTGACGGAAGAGCGCCTGAGCGATCGTTATCACACAGCTTGTGATCCGCGGCTGAATGCCAACCAGGCCCTCGAACTGGCCTTCCTGATTGCGGAAACACTCAAAAATGAAAGAGGTAACGGGCAGGCTGCAGCAGCGGCTTCCTGATCCTTGAATGCCATGAACCAGCAAGCAGCCAAATCTGCGAATAATGTTCTGGATCAGTCTATCGCTGATCACACGGACCAGTATTTCAATAAAACCAAGCAGGTGGTTGGGAAATTCGGTGACAAGAAAGTCACCTACGCCGTCTTCATGCGGCGTCCGGTGATTTTCTGTCCGCGGCTGATGCTGGAATGGCTTGACGATATTAAAAAGCTCCGCGGCGGCAGTTTCGACGTGGAACCCTGCTTTGAAGAAGGGGACTGGGTCGGTGCCGGTGAACCGCTGCTGTATATTACAGGCAGTTTTGTCGACCTGGTGGATCTGGAAACCCTTTACCTGCAAAAACTGGGCGCGGCTTGCGTGGCTGCCTATAACGCCTACCTGATGTGCGGTCACATGCCAACCGCGGCCTTTCTGGCCATGGATGCCCGGCACTGTGCCGGTTCTGAAATGGCTGATATGATGGCTTATGCTGCATCCGTCGGCAGTAAGGCGGCTCAGAATGAGCATGATGTTGTCGGTTTTATCGGTAATGCCAATGACGCCACAGCTCATTATTTCGGGAATGAAAAAGGGCTCGGTACCATGCCGCATGCCCTGATTGGATATGCCGGCAGCACATTGCGGGCTGCTGAAATGTTTGTTGAAAGCTATCCCGGAGAATCCATTACTGTCCTGGTGGATTATTATGGCCAGGAAATCACCGATGCGCTTGCCGTCTGTAATCGCTTCCCGGATATGGTGGAGCAGGGACTGATCTCCATTCGCATGGATACCCATGGCGGCCGTTTTATTGAAGGGCTGGACCCGGCTGAATCCTATGCAGTTCTGGAACGGCATATGCCTAAAGGGATTCGCCAATACAGGTCTGAACAGGAACTGAAATGGCTGGTTGGCACCGGTGTTTCGGCTGCAGCGATTTACCGCATGCGTGAAGCCCTGGATGAGGCCGGTTTCCAGAAAGTAAAGATCGTCGCCTCGTCCGGTTTTTCTGCCGAAAAATGTCGGATTATGGGTAGCCTTAAAGTGCCGATTGATGTGATCGGGACAGGCTCCTATTTACCGGACAGCTGGTCGGAAACCTACGCGACGGCGGATATTATTTCTTATGACGGCCTTCCCAGCGTAAAGCTTGGTCGCGAATTTTTGTTAAAAAAGTAAAATAAGCGTCTTTTTTAGACTAGTCGCTCCAGCGGGTAGGCGTTATACCGCCTGTCTTTCTGTCTGAATTGGGTTTGACACCCTGATTGGGATACGCTGATGAGAGCTGCTTTATCTGCCTGCTGGCCTTTACTTCTGGGAATTGCCCTGATCATGCTGGGCAATGGTCTACAGGGGAGTTTATTGGGTATCCGGGCCAATCTGGAAGGTTTCCAGACGTCGGTCACGGGTTACGTCATGTCCGCTTATTATGTGGGCTTTCTTTTTGGATCTATCGCAACCCCCAGGATTCTTGTTTCGGTCGGCCATGTCCGGGTTTTTGCGGCCCTGGCGTCACTCGCTTCGACGGCAACACTTCTGCATGCGGTAATACCTGATCCTTATATCTGGGGTATTATCCGGGTCATCGCTGGTTTCTGCTTTGCCGGTCTTTATATCGTTAGCGAAAGCTGGCTCAATGACGTGGCCAGCAACGAAACACGCGGACAGATCCTGTCCTTCTATATGCTGATCGTCTGGGGTGGTATGGCGGGCGGTCAGTTCCTGCTGACGGCTGCTGACCCTGGTGGTTACAATCTGTTTATTATTATTTCTGTGCTGGTTTCCCTTGGGCTGATCCCGTCGGCTCTCACGGCATCACCGACGCCGAATATGGAACAGAGCAAGCGGCTGGGTTTAAAAAAGCTCCTTAAAGTCTCACCACTTGGGGTGGTTGGTGTTTTTGTTATTGGTATTACCCATGGTGCTTTCTTTGCCATGGCGGCGGTTTATGGTGGATTGATTGATCTATCCTTAGCGCAGATTTCAGTTTTTATCAGTGCTGCCATTGTCGGCGGTGCCTTATTGCAAATGCCAATCGGCCGCTTATCCGACAAGTTCGACCGTCGCCGGATCATCCTGATGACCGCTGTTCTGGCCGCGGTAAGCGGCGGAGCAATGTTTTACCTGCAAATGCTGGATAATAAGTTGTGGTTTATGGCGGGGGCGGCGCTCTTCGGCGGTTTTTGTATGCCGCTTTATTCCCTGTGCCTCGCTTATACCAATGACCATCTGGAGCCGGATGAAATGGTCGGCGCCAGCAGTGGCCTGATCCTGATTAATGGTGTTGGGGCGGTGATTGGTCCAATTGTTGCCTCCAATCTTATGTTCTTTTACAGTCCGTCCGCTTTCTTCTTGTTCCTGGCGGCTTCTTTTGCCTTTGTCGCGGCTTTCACTCTGTATCGAATGAGTACCAAGCGCGCCATGCCACTGGAAGAGCAAGGGGATTTTGTGGCCATGCCAATCCGTTCCGGTACAGTCGCACCAACCATGAATCCGGAAACCGAGGAGTGGGAGGAAGAACCGGAAGAAGAGGTCTCTCACCCTTTTTATCTCAGCAAGGCCTCCATGACGATCCTCGAGGATTTTGACGAGGACGAAGAGGACGAAGACGGCAACAGCCTGATGGATGACGGACCGTCTCTTTGGAACCGGAACGGATAAAATAGCTGTAATCTGGCGTTTTAGTAAAACTCACCATTGCTGCAAGCGAACTCTGACGCTAAAACCTTAGCATGACTGATAGATTGCGTATTGCGATGGCCCAGGCGAACCCGATCCTGGGAGATGTCGCTGGAAATATAAAACTTGCGAAAGAGTTTCGGCAGGAAGCTGAAGCGGATGGTGCCGATCTGGTTGTCTATCCGGAATTGTTCCTGAGTGGTTACCCGCCGGAAGATCTGGTTTTAAAGCCGTCCTTTATCAAGGCGGTTGATGAAGCCATGACCGAGCTTGCCGAATTGACCCTGGACGGTGGTCCGGCCATGCTGATGTCCGGCCCGTTGATGGAAGACGGGCATTTGCATAATTCGGTCTGCCTACTGGAAAAGGGCAAGATCTCAGCCGTCCGGCACAAGGTTAAACTTCCCAACTATGGGGTTTTTGATGAGGTGCGGGTTTTTGAACCCGGACCGCTTCCGGGGCCGATCCCATTCAAGGGTGTGCGGCTGGGCGTGATGATTTGCGAGGATATGTGGTTTAGCGATGTTGCGGAATGCCTGGAGGAAACCGGTGCCGAAATGCTGATTGTGCCCAACGGCAGTCCGTTTGATCATGAAAAAGGAGATGCCCGTCTCAACTATGCCGTAGAGAGGGTGATGGAAACTGAATTACCTCTCCTTTACCTGAACCAAATTGGTGGTCAGGACGAGTTGGTCTTTGACGGCGGATCCTTTGTTCTCAATAAGGACCGGTCTTTGTCTGTTCAGATGAGTTGCTGGAAGGAAGATCTGCTGATCACCGACTGGGCGCGTCAAGAGGATGACAGCTGGCGCTGTGAGACGCAGCATTTGAAGGATCCCGGCACCTCAATGGAGCGTATCTACAACGCCATGGTCCTGGGTTTGAAAGACTATGTAAATAAGAACCGTTTTCCAGGCGTGGTGTTGGGATTGTCCGGTGGTATCGACAGCGCCCTGAGTGCAGCGGTTGCCGTGGATGCCCTCGGAGCTGACAAGGTTCACTGCGTTATGATGCCATCCAAATATACCTCTCAGGAAAGCCTGGACGATGCGGCGGAATGCGCCAATCTTCTGGGTACGGAACTCGACAGCATTTCCATTGTCCCGGCAGTCGATGCTTATGACACGATGTTGGGCGGCCTGTTTGAAGGCACCGAGGCGGATATTACAGAAGAAAATATCCAGTCCCGGGTACGGGGTGTCACTCTGATGGCCATTTCCAACAAGTTTGGCAAGATGGTGCTGACCACCGGTAACAAGTCGGAAATGTCGACGGGATATGCGACTATCTATGGCGATATGTGCGGCGGTTATTCGGTCCTCAAGGATCTTTACAAGACCCTGTGCTTTGACGTCTCTGACTGGCGGAACAGCAACTACTGCCCGATCTTCCTGGGGCCGGACGGACCGGTGATGCCGACGAATGTTATTACCAAACCACCGTCTGCGGAATTGCGAGAAGACCAGAAGGACGAAGACAGTCTGCCGCCGTATGAGGTGCTGGATGCCATCCTGCATGCCCTTGTGGAAGAAGAGAAATCCTTTGCGGAGATCGTTGCGGCAGGATATGACAGCGAGACGGTCAGCCGGATCCAGCATCTTCTGTATATCGCGGAATATAAACGGCGCCAGGCACCGCCCGGCGTCAAAATCACGACACGGAATTTCGGGCGGGATCGTCGATATCCCATCACCAACGGGTTCAGAGACAAAAGATGACAGCAAAATTTCGATTTGCCCCCAGTCCGACAGGCTATCTCCATGTCGGTAATGCCCGGCTGGCCCTGATCAACTGGCTTTATGCGAAGAAGGTCGGCGGTGCGTTTGTCCTGCGTCTGGATGATACAGATGAAGAACGCTCGACCGAAGAATATGCGACTGGTATTCAGCAGGATCTCTCCTGGCTCGGTTTGGTGTGGGATGACCTGAAAAAGCAATCTGACCGTAGTTCGAACTACCAGGCAGCGTTTGAAAAACTGAAAGCGGCTGGTCGTCTCTATCCCTGCTATGAAACCGGGGAAGAGCTGGATTATAAGCGCAAACGTCAACTCTCCCGCAAATTGCCGCCGGTTTATGATCGCTCCGCCCTTAAATTGACGGATGAAGAGATCGCCGCTTATGAAGCGGAAGGCCGTAAGCCTCACTGGCGCTTTCTCCTGGACCAGGAAGTCGTTGGTTGGACGGACGATGTGCGGGGTTCCGTGGAGGTCGACTGTGCCAGCATGTCAGATCCTGTACTGATCCGCAGCGATGGACGCCCGCTTTATCACTTGCCGTCCGTTGTGGATGATATTGATTTCGGTATTACCCATGTCATCCGCGGTGAGGATCATGTGAGTAATACGGCGCTGCATATCCAGATTTTCAAGGCACTGGGTGCAGAGGTACCAGGTTTTGCCCATCTGCCGCTGCTGATGGGGCCGGATGGCGGTCCGCTGTCCAAGCGCGAAGGCAGCCAGAGCCTTAGGGAACTTCGGGAAAGTGGTGTTGATCCGATGAGTATCAACAGCCTGCTGGCCCGCCTTGGCACTTCGGATAATGTGGAGGCGAGAGGGGATCTGGCGACTGTCGTAGACGGATTTGATATTTCCCGCTTTAGCCGGGCGGCTGCAAAATTCGATCCGGCGGAACTTAAAAACCTCAATGCCCGTATTCTTCACGAGATGCCTTGGGAGACCGCAAAAGACAGGGTTGATCTTGACGGGGCGGATGAGGCATTCTGGCTGGCCATTCGCGGCAATATTGATGTTATTTCTGACGCGACCGACTGGTGGCAGACTGTAACTGGCCCCATTACACCGGTTGTTGAGGATCAGGCTTTTCTTGATAAAGCTGCCGCTTTGCTGCCGGATGGAGAGTTGGACGAGGGAAGCTGGAAAGCCTGGACCGGTGCGGTGAAAGATGAGCTGGGTGTCAAAGGCAAGGCCCTGTTCATGCCGCTACGCCAGGCACTGACCGGGAAATCCCATGGTCCTGAAATGAACCGAATGCTGGTCCTGATCGGGCGCGACAAGGCGCTTGCAAGACTGGCAGGAAAATCTGCTTAAGGGGTAAGGCCCCAAACGACGATAAAAGGAACGTCACGTGACACTGCATCTATACAATACAGCGAGCCGGCAAAAGGAAGAATTTGTCCCGTCCGACCCGAAACGTGTTGGGATGTATGTTTGCGGCCCCACCGTTTATGATACCGCTCATATCGGCAATGCCCGTCCGGCTGTCGTCTTTGATGTGCTCGCCCGTCTTCTTCGCCATATCTACGGCAAGGAACATGTGATCTATGTCCGCAATATTACGGATGTAGAGGACAAGATTATTGAAGCGGCGGCAGAGAACGGCGAAACCATCGCCGAGCTGACGGCGAGAACAACCAAAGCCTATCATGACGATATGGGAGCTTTGGGAGTGGACCTGCCTGACCGGGAACCGAAAGCCACCGAGCATATTGACGGTATGATCAATATGGCGCGTACCCTTATTGAAAAAGGACATGCTTATGAGGCCGAAGGGCACGTCCTTTTTGATGTTCAAAGCATGCCGAATTACGGTGGTCTATCGCAGCGAAACCGGGATGAAATGATTGAGGGCGCCCGCGTTGAGGTGGCACCTTATAAAAAGGACCCGGCGGATTTTGTCCTCTGGAAGCCGTCTCCTGGTGATATGATGGGCTGGGAAAGCCCCTGGGGCAAAGGGCGTCCGGGCTGGCATATCGAATGTTCTGTTATGTCAAAAGCGGAACTGGGAGAAGTCTTTGATATTCACGGCGGTGGTCGTGATCTGATCTTCCCGCACCATGAAAATGAAGTGGCACAGAGCTGCTGTGCCAATGATACGGAGACTTATGCTCGCTACTGGGTGCATAACGGCTTCCTGACGGTTGACGGCAAGAAGATGTCCAAATCCCTTGGCAATTTTTTTACGGTTCGGGATCTGCTCGGCCTGTCAACAAAGCTGGAAAAATGTGCCGGTGAGATTTATCGGTTTGTCCTGCTCAATACGGATTATCGTCAACCGCTTAACTGGACGGAAGATGGTGTCCAGAATGCGGAAAATTCCCTGAACACGCTTTATACGGCGCTTCAGAAGCTGGAGGGTGTCGATGCGGATCTTTCGCAAACGGCGGACCGGATTGTCGAGCATCTTGAAAATGACATCGACACGCCTTTTGCCTTGAAAGAACTGATCGCCATTGCCAAGCAGGCCAATGTTGCAGAAGGCGATGACGAAAAAGCGCGCCTCAAAGGACAGTTGGTGCATGGCGGATATCTTCTTGGAATATTGCAGCAGTCCGTTGATGACTGGTTCAAGGGCGGGGCGAGCGATGAACTTGATGCTGATGGCATTGAGGCTTTAATCCAGGAGCGGATCGAAGCTCGCCAGAACAAGGATTTTGCGCGCAGTGACGAAATTCGGGATAGCTTGAAAGAGCAGGGTATTATCCTGGAAGACGGACCGGACGGAACAACCTGGAAGAGAGGCTAAAGCTCTTCCAGGCTTTTGTTTCTATAGCTGTTTTCCTTCAGCCAGTCTGAAAATTCCTGTTCTGAAAAAGATCTTTTTATCGCCTGTTCAATCTTATCCAGAATATCGCTCTGCGTTGCGTCTAACTGATATCCATTCAGCATCAGCGTAACATCACAGGCCGCAAAACCTGCACGTTTATTACCGTCGACAAAGGGATGCCTGTTGATGGTGATAGAAAAGAAAAGTGCAGCGGCAATATCAAAGATGCTGGCATCTGGATTGTAATCTAGGATAAGCCCGGGGCGTGCTAGGGCGGCTTCCAATCCGCCTTCATCCGTCAGGCCTTCTTTGCCGCCGAAAGAAGCAATCTGATCTCTATAGATGTCGAGCAGCTCTTCCTTGGTCAGCAATAAGTAGGGCATTATTTTGCCAGTTCCTCATAAACCTTGGTAAAACGCATTTTCGAATATTGATGCAGGCGCTTAACCCGATCTTTTTTGCTGTCAATTTTTTCGATTTTAACAGCGTTGTCGGAAACAGAAATCCTGACATCATCACCAGCTTTTAGTCCCGCTTCCTCCAAAACCTTGTTGGAAATGGTCGTGCCAGTAGCATTGCCAATCGGGCGTAACTTGGTTTCAAAATGTGTTTCACCGGAAGCAATTTTCAGGTTTGTCATGCTTTTCCCTTCAATGATTAAATTAATGTAATAACAAAAGTTATAACTGTCAAGCGGCAGAACATGAAATTCGAATTCTCTTGACGGTAAAACCGCAGAAAACCTATATATCAAAGCTCCTTATCTAATCTTGATCGAGCGCATAATGAGCAATAAAGAACGGCTATATCTTTTCGACACAACCCTGCGCGACGGTGCGCAGACCCAAGGCGTGGATTTTACGGTCGAAAACAAGATTATTATTGCCGAAGCTCTCGATAAGCTGGGACTGGATTATATTGAAGGGGGCTGGCCGGGGGCCAATCCGGGCGACACCGCCTTTTTTGAAAATCCGCCAAGCTTTAAAAATTCGACATTCACCGCCTTTGGCATGACCCGCCGTCCGGGCCGCAGCGTGTCCAATGACAGTGGCCTGAAAGCGGTTCTGGATGCCAGGACGCCGGCCACCTGCCTTGTGGGTAAAAGCTGGGACTTCCAGGTCAAGGTCGCCCTGGGGATTGAGCTGGATGAGAATATCGATCTGATCGCCTCCAGTATTGAAGAATGTGTCCGCCAGGACCGGGAAGCGATGTATGACGCGGAGCATTTCTTTGATGGTTATAAGAGCAATCCGGACTATGCGCTGAAATGCATCAAGTCGGCTTATGAAGCCGGTGCCCGGTGGATTGTGCTCTGCGATACCAATGGCGGCGCCTTGCCCCATGAGGTTTCCGAAATTGTTACCGAAGTCGTCAAGCATATTCCTGGTGATCATGTCGGTATCCATACTCATAACGATACGGAAAATGCGGTCTCCAATACGCTGGCCGCAGTTCTGGCAGGTGCGCGACAGATCCAGGGTACCATCAATGGCCTTGGCGAACGCTGCGGTAACGCCAATATGATGACCATCATTCCGACCCTGATGCTGAAAGAACCGTTCAAATCACAGTTCGATATCGGCATCTCTGAAGAGGGGCTGAAAAGTCTGACATCCGTCTCACGCCTGCTGGATGAAGTCCTTAATCAGGCACCCAACCGGCATCAGCCATATGTGGGACCGTCTGCTTTTGCTCATAAAGGCGGCCTGCATGTATCCGCGGTGCAGAAAGATCCAAGCACCTACGAACATGTGGATCCGTCATTGGTCGGTAACAGCCGGATTATTCCGGTTTCAGATCAGGCCGGGCGTTCAAACGTTCTCGCGCAACTGAAAGACTTCGGTCTGGAAATTGATCCGAAAGACCCCAAAGTGGATCGTCTTCTGGAAGAAGTCAAAGAGCGGGAGTTTAATGGCTACAGTTATGATGTCGCGCCTGCCAGCTTCGAGCTTATGGCCCGCCGCCGGCTTGGCCAGGTCCCCAATTATTTTGAAGTCGAAAGTTTTCGCACCCAGGTAGAACGCCGCCATAATGCAAAAGGAGAGCAGATTTCCGTCTCCGATGCTGTTGTGAAAGTTGTGGTGGACGGCCAGCGTTATATGTCCGTTGCGGAAGGCAATGGTGCCGTGAATGCATTGGATATGGCGCTTAAAAAGGATCTGGGGAAGTATTCTAAATATCTGGAGGATTTGCGTCTTGAGGATTTCAAGGTGCGTATTCTGACAACCGGTACGGAAGCTGTTACCCGGGTTATGATCGAAAGCACCGATAACAGTCTGAAACGCTGGGTGACCATCGGCGTTTCACCGAACCTGGTGGATGCGGCTTTTGCAGCGCTTCTGGACAGCGTGACCTATAAACTGCTGAAAGACGAAGCGCCTGCGGGCAAATAGAGATCACCTATGATGGAAATTAAAGCCTCAGCCCCGGCTATTATTCTTGTAGAACCCCAGATGGGAGAGAATATAGGCGCAGCAGCCAGAGCCATGCTGAATTTCGGCCTGACGGACCTGCGCCTTGTAAAGCCGAGAGACGGCTGGCCTAATGAACGGGCGGTCGCCATGGCATCCCGGGCAGATATCGTTCTGCAACGGGCTCGGGTGTTTGACAGTCTGGAAGAGGCCATTGCGGACTTGCAGCATGTCTACGCAACGACAGCCCGTCCGCGGGATATGATCAAAAAAGTGGTTACCCCGAAAGGAGCGGCA
>DIYE01000099.1 GCA_002428885.1 Alphaproteobacteria bacterium UBA6062 | reverse complement strand
TCCGAGGACAGGTCATAGCGATTGATAAGATCAAGCCGCCCCTCGGTCAGCGTGCCGGTCTTATCAAAAACCACAGTGTCGATTTTCGCCATCCGCTCCAGACCGTCAGCCGCCTTGACCAGGATGCCTTTTTGCAGGAGGCGGCCACTCGCAACCACCTGCACAACCGGTACGGCGAGGCCCAGTGCACAAGGGCAGGTAATGATCAGAACCGCCACGGCCTGGATAAGGGAGAGCTGCCAGTCATGGCCGGAAAGCCACCAGCCTGCAAAAGTCACGGCTGCCAGAATATGAACGACCGGTGCATAATATTCAGCAACCCGATCCGCAAGCCGCACATATTTTGCACGGCCCTGTTCGGCATTTTCCATCAGGCGAACGATATCGCCCAGCAAGGTGTTATCGCCGGTTTTGGTGGCCTGCACCTGAACCGGTGCAGACAGGTTCAAGGTGCCTGCAAAAACTGCTGTCCCTATTCCGGCATCAAAAGGCAGACTTTCCCCGGTGACAAGGCTGTTATCGACGGTGGACCGTCCCTGCCGAACCTGACCATCCACCGGAAAGCGATCCCCGACGGCCACATGAACCATGGTTCCGGGCGTCACTGCATCCACCGGAACAGAGCGATGAGAACCATCCTCTTCGATTACGGTAGCGGCAACCGCTTTCATCAACAGGAGACGCTCAGCGGCGGAGCGCGCCTTGCTGCGGGCCCGGTTATCCAGATAGCGGCCAATAAGAAGGAAAAACAGCAGCGTTACGGCTGCATCGAAATACGCGTAATGCCCACTCTGAATGGTTTCGGCAAGGCTCATTCCTGTTGCCAGAATAACGGCGAGAGAGATGGGTACATCCATATTAAGCCGCCCGTTCTTCAAGGCACCCAAAGCGGATTTAAAGAAGACCTGCCCCGAATAGGCAACGGCGGGCATGGCAATCAACGCGGAAATCCAGTGCATGAAATCCCGGGTCGCATCTCCCATATCCTCAGAAAACAGTCCGGCCCAGACGGAAACCGACAGCAGCATCACATTCATGGCAGCAAACCCTGCAACGCCGAGCGCCTTTAACAGTTTCCTGTCTTCTTCTTCCGAGGCGGACTGCATCATTTCCGCATTATAAGGCGTGAGGGTATAGCCAAGATCAATCACCGGCCTGACCAGATCAGCGGCATCCGCTGCATCCTCATCCCAACGGATCATCAGCCGCCGGGTGGAAAAATTCACACGCGCTTCCTGAACAGCGTCGTTATCCTTGAGCGCCTTCTCAATAGACCGGATGCAGTTGGCACAATGCATATTCTCAACGAGAAGGTGCAGCAGAGCCTTGCCATCCTCATCATGCGTGACAAAGGCTTTCGGGTCTGCCGCAATGAAATCCTGAAAATCAGCCTGCGGACCGTTGCTCCGCGCCAGGGCGATGGCACCACCGGCGCAACAGCTACCGCCTCCATCCCGAAAGACGGGTGCCTGAAGACCGGAGCCGGACGGCTGTATTATTTCACCCATATCCGTTTCTCCAAGCGGTAAGGCAAATCATATCCACCGCCGTTGATCTCAACCAGCAGATCCCACTGCCCGAGTTCAGACAGCTGAACATCTGCGGTAAATTTGCCGTCTGCCATTTCGAGATTCAGTGTCCGATCCTGATCTTGTCGGGCAGGACGGGTGATCAGGAGTGTGGCTGATAGATTGTCAGGAAGCTTTCCTGCTTTATCGGTAACGGACAGAAAAACAGCGACACGCTTATCCGGCAGGGTACTCACTGAAAATCCAGTCTGCCAACCCCGGGCACGCTGCTCTTCAAAGCGACTGATTTCCTGATTATAACTTAGCCCCTTTTTATAGGCATCATCAACGGACACGCCAGAGAAGCTGGTCAGGGCAAAATAGACGAAGACACCATTCACGGCGAACAAAACACCGAAGAATCCCGCCAACATGAGAAATACATGAATGCCTTTGAGTTTTCTGCCCATCACCATATCCATCATTTTGGTCCTTTAAAGCTTGTTTCCTGAATTTCGACCTCGCCACTCACCAGGTCTTTCACCACAATGGCAATATCCGTGCTGCCTTTCTCCAATCCCTTCTCGGGCGCGGAGATAAACAGTTTCACGCTGGACAAAGCGTCCGCCGGAACCGGAACAATCATTTCCGGTTTGCGTGGCCCTTCCACCTGCAGCCAGGCTGACGCATTTTCCAATCCTTCAACCGTTACGTGGAAACGCCGGTTCTCGTGGATCTTATTCAGGATTTTCACAGTATAGCCGTTTCGGATCTGCCCGTCAGACAGTTTCACAAAGAGCGGGTTGCGATCGCGGATCACATTCACATCCAGAACCGACCGGTTCAGCAGGGTAAACAGCATGATCAGACCAACAACCGTCAGCAAGATACCGTAGGCGATGGTCCGCGGACGAATGAAACGGACTTTTAGTTTTTTACCCGGAGTTTTATCAAACTGCCCTTCATGGGTGTCATAACTGATAAGCCCGCGTGGCAAATCAATTTTATCCATGACACTGTCACAGGCGTCGATACACAGGGCACAGGTAATGCATTCGAGCTGTGCACCGTCACGAATATCAATCCCCATAGGACAGACAGCGACACACTGATTACAATCGATACAGTGACCGCGCCCTTCCCAGGGATCGTTTTTCTTGTGAGGACCGCGCGGTTCCCCGCGGGCACCGTGATAGGTAACGGTAATGGTCTCTTCATCGACCATAGCCCCCTGAATACGCGGCCAGGGGCACATATAAGTGCAAACCTGCTCCCGCATCAAACCGCCGAAAACATAGGTGGTCGCCGTCAGAACAGCGACACTGCTATAAGCGATGGTTTTGGCTTCTCCGGTTACCAGGTCTGCCAGCAAACTCGGCGCGTCGGCAAAATAGAAAACCCAGGCACCACCCGTCAGCAGGCCGATGATCAGCCAGATCGAGTGTTTGACGAACCGTTTGTAGAATTTGGAAAAGCTCATAGGAGCTTTGTCCAGCTTCAAACGGGCGTTCCGGTCTCCCTCAACGATCCGCTCCACGAAGATAAACAAATCTGTCCAGACGGTTTGCGGGCAGGAGTAACCGCACCAGGCCCTGCCAAACAGGGACGTCACCAGAAACAGAGCCAGCGCCGCAAGAATAAGAATGCCGGTAATATAATAGACTTCCTGAGGCCAGATTTCGATGAAGAAGAAATAGAAACGGCCGTGATCCAGATCCACCAGAACCGCCTGATCAGGGGCTCCAACACCCCGATCCCAACGGATCCAGGGAGTGATATAATAGATCGCCAGGGTAATCCCCATAATGATCCATTTCAGCCGACGAAATGTACCGGTTGCCTTTTTAGGCTGGATTTTCTCTCTCTTTTTATAGAGAGACCGGTTTTCTTTCTTATTGACGGCCCGGACATCGACTGTCTCGATGGATGTACTCGCCACGTTTTCTCTCCAGTCAGTATGCGTTCCCAAAGGAACGCACACAATAATCTAGCATCAGATACTCAAACTGTTTTCAAAGGGCGGCTTATTCACCACCGCCCAGAGAATGGACATAAAGGGCGATCTGGCGAACGACGGTGTCGTCCAGGCGATCCGCCCAGGCCGGCATGACATTGGCCCGGCCTTTGGCAATGGTTCGGGCAACCGTCTCCTTGTCACCGCCATAGAACCAGATAGCGTCAGCGAGGTTAGGAGCGCCGAGTTCCCTGGAACCTTTTGCATCCTCTCCATGACAACTGGCGCATTCAGCGGCAAAGATCTCCTGCCCGCGGGTAGCGCTTTCCTTGTCCCGACCGTCCTGAGACAGGGACAGAACATATTCAGCAACATCGCTGATCTGATCCCGTTCCAGGATTTCGTCGGTCAGGAAAGCCGGCATGTCACCTATTCTCGTGTCGTCATGATCAGACCGGATACCGTATTGAATGGTCTGGTAGATATCCTCTACCGTACCACCCCATAGCCAGTCATCATCATTCAGGTTTGGAAAGCCGGGCGCACCTTGTGCACCGGAACCGTGACACTGGGAACAATTCACCGCATAGTGAGAACGACCGCCTGACAGGGCGAACTGATACAGCTCCGGCTTGTCCTTGACATTCGCAATATC
>DIYE01000163.1:5535-32821 GCA_002428885.1 Alphaproteobacteria bacterium UBA6062 | reverse complement strand
GGCGCCGGTAAAGCCGATGAAACTGTGCACGGCGATCGTTGACCCCCTCAGGTCAGCCGGTGCAGAGGTAACCGCGCCTGATGTGATCGAAGATGAATCTGCCGTTACAAAAAACCCAAATGCCGCGGCTAGTAACACAACAAAGATAAAAGGAAGGTCAGCGGAAAAGCCCAGGACAGCGGACAGTGCGAAAGACAGCATCATGATCAGCGTAATCGCCTTCTGACGGCCCATTTTCAGGGACAGCTCATTGCCAAGCACACTGGCGGGAAGTCCCAGAAAAATAATAATAGCCGCAATGATGCTGATATCCATCCAGCTCGGTGCTCCCGACCGGCTCTGGGCAAAGGTTAGAAAAGCGACCACAAAGGATCGCATGGCCATTAGCTCCCAGGAATGACAAAAATAGGCAATCACATAGCCCATGGTGTGCCGGTTCTTTAAAACCGGCTTGAAATTAAACAACTGCCGCCAGGATCTTGGAGACAAGTTAGGCTTGGCTCCGGTCGAGAGCAGGACAATCAGCAAAGAGAGAGGCGGTCCCGCAATCACGGATATCAGAGCAATATCCGCCCCTGCCCAGCGCTCCATCTGTCCGACCAGCAGAAAGGAAACGGCCGATCCGGTTGAGAAACAGGCCGTATAGAACGCAATGGAACGGGACTGATTTTCAACGGGCAGCCGATCCGTCAGAAGTTTGAGGCCCGGCATATAGGAAGCAGACAGCGCCGCCCCGGAAATAAACCGCCAGGGAAGAGACGACCAGAATCCGTCCGCATGAAAAGCAAAGCCATATGCCCCGGCCAACGCCAGAATATTACCGGCAATCACCACTTTTCTGGCATCGATGCGGTCTGTCAAAGTTGCAGCAACAAAGCCGACAGTCGTAAAGCCGAAGAAATAGGCACCATTAATCCAGCCGGCCTCGGTCCCGCTCAATTCCCAGTGATCGAAAAAATACGGCGTAAGAGCGGGAAAGGCCGCAAAGGATGTCATGGACAGAATTTCTGCAAGACATAGAAAAAAGGTCAGCTTTGCTGCAGACATGAAGCCGGATCTTATGCTTCGGGCGGAACAGTTTCCTGCATGGACGGACGGGCCGAGAAGCGTTCATACCAGGCCGTCAGATTTGGTCTGCCGCCGCGCCAGTTTTCTGCTGAAAAACGGAAATCGAAATAGCCGAGAGCGCAGGCAACCGCAATCGTGCCGATATTCAGGTCATCGCCAAAATCAGCCGCCTGCTGCTCCAGCTGATCCAGGCCGCTTTCCATGGCAACCCGCAGACGCGCATTCCAGGACGGGGATCCTTCCCCTTCCGGCATGGCTGCACTGTCCATCCGACGTTGATAGGCAGCATCAGTCATACCATCCGCCAAAGCATGCAACGTCATGACCCGAGCACGCTCTATACCGGAGCCCGGCAACAGGGTGACTGAATCTGAAAGGCCATCGAGATATTCGCAAATCACCAGGGAATCAAAAAGCAGATCACCACTGTCCAGTTTAAGGCTTGGCACCTTGCCAAGCGGGTTTTCCGGATTGATTCCTTTGAAGATATCGGACGTATCCCCTCCATAGGTTTCGATCTGATCAAAAAGTCCCGCTTCTTTGGCAGAGATAACGACTTTACGGACAAAGGGCGAGGTTGGGCTGTAACAAAGCTTCATAACGGCTCCTTAGGGTTAGGACCAGGTCCTGATGGCGGGATCAAAAAGAAAGGGCCGGTGCAATGACCGGCCCTCGTATTGTCAGGATTTTGACCGCAAAGGTCAACTGTTCAAAGTCCGTCCGGCAACGGCCAGCGCCGCTTCCTTTACCGCTTCGTTCAGGGTCGGATGGGCATGGCAGGTCCGGGCGATATCTTCGGAAGAGGCTCCGAACTCCATGGCCAGAACACATTCGTGAATCACCGTACCGGCATCCGGCCCGACGATATGAACACCCAGAACCTTGTCTGTTTTCTTGTCCGCCAGGATTTTGGCAAAGCCTTCGGTGAAACCGTTGGCCCGGGCCCGGCTGTTTGCCATAAAGGGCACCTTACCGACCGAGTATTCAACACCGGCTTCTTTGAGATCCTCTTCGGATTTACCGACCGTGGCCACTTCCGGCCAGGTGTAGATCACGCCGGGGATCGTGTCATAATTGATATGCGGCTTCTGACCGGCCAGCATTTCAACGCAGACGACGCCTTCATCTTCGGCTTTATGGGCCAGCATGGGGCCGTCAATCACGTCACCAATGGCATAGATGCCGTCGACGCTGGATTTGAACGACTTGTCGACAACAATGCGGCCGGCCTTGTCCTGCTCGACACCGAGATCTTCAAGACCCAGGCCTTCCGTGTAAGGACGACGGCCAATAGCAACCAGAACCACATCCGCTTTAAGGTCCTCTGCATCACCGCCTTTGGACGGCTCAATGGTCAGCGTGACGGAGCTTTTCGTTTTCTTTGCGCCGGTGACTTTCTTGCCCAGCATAAAATTAACGCCCTGCTTCTTCAGGATCCGTTGGGTGGTTTTGGCTACCTCATTGTCGGTACCCGGCAAAATCCGGTCGAGGAATTCAACAACCGTAACCTCGGCGCCAAGACGCCGCCAGACGGTTCCCAGTTCCAAACCGATAACACCGGCCCCGATAACCACCAGCTTCTTGGGGACCTTCGGCAGTTCCAGCGCCCCGGTGGAAGAGACAATCTGTTTTTCGTCAATCTCCACATTGGGAAGCGGCGCCACGTCGGAGCCGGTACAGATCAGGATATTTTTACCCTTGATCACCTTGTTTTCGTCGCCGGTAACCTCGACACGACCGCCGCCCTGCAGCGTTCCGGCACCCTTGATATAGGTGACCTTGTTCTTCTTGAACAGGAACTCGATCCCCTGAGTCAGACCGTCAACAGTCTTGTCTTTCTGGTCCAGCATCTTTTTCAGATCCAGTTTAACGGATCCGATCTTGATGCCGCGATTTTCAAAGTCGTGTTGGGCCTCTTCAAACAGTTCAGAAGATTTCAGCAAAGCCTTGGACGGAATACAACCCACATTAAGGCAGGTACCGCCCAGGGTTCCGCGCTTTTCAACACAGGCTGTTTTCATACCGAGCTGTGCTGCCCGGATAGCTGCTGTATAACCGCCGGGGCCACCCCCGACAACGATCAGGTCAAATGTATCGTCGCTCATTGTTCCCCCTCAGGGACAGAAATACTGAATTACAGGTCAAGCAGCAGGCGCTGCGGATCTTCCAGGGCATCTTTCACCCGTACCAGGAAGGTTACGGCTTCCTTGCCGTCAATGATCCGGTGGTCATAAGACAGAGCCAGATACATCATCGGACGGATTTTGATCTCACCGTCAACCACCATGGGCCGTTCCTGGATTTTATGCATCCCCAGAACAGCCGACTGCGGCGCATTGATAATGGGTGACGACATCAGGGAGCCATAGACACCACCATTGGAAATGGTGAAGGTTCCGCCCTGCATGTCGGCCATACTGAGCTTCCCGTCCCGGGCTTTTTTACCCAGTTCGACAATCCCTTTTTCAACATCGGCAAAACTCAATTGATCCGCATCCCGAAGGACAGGCACCACAAGACCGTTCGGCGTACCGACAGCAACACCCATATGGTAGTAATTTTTATAGACGATATGATCGCCTTCAATTTCCGCATTCACCGCCGGTAATTCCTGAAGGGCAGCGATACAGGCTTTTGTGAAGAAGGACATAAAGCCAAGTTTCACGCCATGCTTCTTGGTGAAGAGATCTTTATACTCTGCCCGCAATGCCATCAGGTTGGTCAGATCCACCTCGTTATAAGTGGTCAACATGGCAGCCGTGTTCTGGGCATCCTTCAGCTTGGTGGCGATACTCTTGCGCAAGCGGGTCATTTTAACCCGTTCTTCCCGCGCGGCCTCGCTCCGCGGTCCTGCTGGAGCCGCTGGCGCTGATGGTGCCGGAGCTGCAGGAGCTGGAGCCGATACCGGTGCAGCCGGAGACTGACCGCCATTTTCCAGAGCTTCCAGAACATCCCCTTTGGTAATACGTCCGTCTTTCCCGGTTCCCCGGATATTGGCGGCATTGAGATTATTCTCGTCAATCAGCTTCTGGGCTGCCGGCAGGACTTCAACCGCTGTGTTATTAGCGGGAGCAGCGGCTGGAGCGGCCGGGGCCGGTGTTGGCGCCGCAGCAGCAGGAGCCGGTTCCGGAGCGGCAGCTGGAGCCGCCTCCGCTTTTGGCTCAGACGGAGCGGCACCAGCGGCACCGGCAACAATCTGGCCCAGCAATGCGCCCACTTCCACGTCATCGCCTTCCGCGGCAATAATCTCTTCCAGACGACCGCTTTCGGTCGCGTTTACTTCCAGGGTGACCTTGTCGGTTTCCAGCTCGACAATCGGCTCATCCTTGGCAATGGAATCGCCCACTTTCTTGAACCATTGGCCTACGGTGGCTTCCGTTACGGATTCCCCAAGGACGGGCACACGAATTTCGACAGTCATGTTCTTAACTTTCCTATTGGGCTTTGATGCCAAGGGCATCATCTACAAGGGCTGCTTGTTGTAAATTATGTTGTTTGAGAAGACCGGTCGCGGTCGCGGCGGATTCAGCACGGCCGGCATAGCGGGCGCGAGAGACCTTTTTCATACCGACAGAAGCCAGAACTTCTTCCAGGCGCGGCTCGACAAAAGACCAGGCCCCCATATTTTTCGGCTCTTCCTGACACCAGACAACATCTTCAACATGGGTGAAACGTTTAAGTTCGTCCGCAAGGGCCTGTTCCGGGAATGGATACAGCTGCTCAAGACGCAGGAAGAAGGTTTCTTTCTGATCCAGTTCATCCCGGCGGGCTTTCAGATCATAATAGACCTTACCCGTACAGAGGACGATCCGCTTCACATCCTTGTCGGCGCAGAGTTTCTCATTGTCATACAGAACCCGGTGGAAGGTTGAGCCGGGGCCCATTTCTTCCAGAGTTGAAACGGCTGACTTATGGCGCAGCAGTGATTTCGGCGTCATAACCACCAGCGGTTTACGGAATTTCCGGTGAATCTGGCGGCGCAGCACATGGAAATAGTTGGCCGGTGTCGTGCAGTTTACTACCTGCCAGTTATCTTCTGCAGAAGACTGCAGATAGCGTTCCAGTCGGGCAGAGGAATGTTCCGGTCCCTGCCCTTCATAACCATGCGGCAGCAGCATAACCAGACCGCTCATGCGCAGCCATTTTGCTTCACCACTGGAGATAAACTGGTCAATGATCACCTGAGCGCCGTTGGCAAAATCACCAAACTGGGCTTCCCACAGAACCAGTGCTTTGGGTTCAGCCAGACTGTAACCATATTCATAACCCAGCACCGCGGCTTCGGACAGCAAACTGTCAATCACCTCATAATGAGCCTGTTCACCGCCCAGATTATTGAGAGGGACATACCGGTTTTCCGTCATCTGATCGACGATCACCGAATGGCGCTGCGAGAATGTACCGCGGCCGCAATCCTGACCGGACAGACGAACCGGATAGTCCTCTTTCAACAGAGAACCAAAGGCCAGAGCTTCGGCGGTGGCCCAATCGATTCCCTCACCGGAATCGATCATCTTCTTCTTGGCTTTAAGGACACGCTGCAGCGTCCTGTGAACATTATGATCTTCCGGAATATCGGTAAGTTTTCCGCCAATATCCTTCAGAGTATCAATATCGACCGCTGTCGTGCCGCGCCGGGCACCTTTATCGGCCCGCTCAAAACCCTGCCAGCGACCTTCAAACCAGTCCGCTTTGTTGGGTTTGAAGCTGTTCGCTGTCTCGAACTGCTTCTCAAGATAATCCTTAAACTCAGTGACCCAGCCTTCAACCTGCCTTTCAGTCACGATACCTTCAGCGATCAGCTTCTTGGCATAGATCTGCATGGTCGTCGGATGCTGAGCGATGGTTTTATACATCAGCGGCTGAGTAAACGCCGGCTCGTCACCTTCGTTATGACCGTGGCGGCGATAGCAGAACATGTCGATCACCACATCGATCTGGAATTGCTGGCGAAATTCCGTTGCAATTTTCGCCACATGGCAAACCGCTTCCGGATCATCACCGTTCACATGGAAAATCGGCGCCTGCACCATTTTACCAACATCAGACGGATACGGGCTGGAGCGGGAATATTTCGGGCTTGTTGTAAAGCCGATCTGGTTGTTGACCACGAAATGGATGGTGCCGGATGTCCGATAGCCTTTCAACTCGGACAGACCAAAACATTCCGCAACGATCCCCTGACCGGCAAAGGCCGCATCACCATGCAGCAAAAGCGGCATGACCTGGCCGCCTACATCACCACCGATCTGCGACTGTTTAGCCCGCGCCTTACCCAGGACAACCGGGTTCACAGCTTCCAGATGGGACGGGTTGGCCGTCAGCGACATGTGGACATTATTGCCGTCAAATTCCCGATCAGAAGATGTTCCCAGGTGATATTTCACGTCACCGGAGCCTTCCACATCTTCCGGATTAGCCGGATTACCCTGAAACTCGGAGAAAACAGCCCGGAATGGCTTTGCCATGACATTGGTCAGAATATTGAGGCGGCCACGATGGGGCATGCCCAGGACAATTTCCTTCACGCCAAGCTGACCGCCGCGCTTGATGACCCCTTCCATGGCAGGGACAAGGGCTTCACCGCCATCCAGGCCAAAGCGCTTGGTACCGGTATATTTAACATTGAGAAAATGCTCAAAGCCTTCGGTTTCAATCAGCTTGCGCAGGATTGCCACCTTGCCTTCGGCCGTAAACGTCACTTCCTTATGACGGCCTTCAATGCGTTCCTGGATCCAGCCTTTCTGGTCCGGCTCCTGGATATGCATGAATTCCACACCAATGGTGGAGCAGTAGGTGCGCTTGACGATATCGAGAATTTCACGGATCGACGCGGTTTCAAGACCAAGCACGTTATCGATGAAGATCTGGCGATCCCAGTCATTCTCATCAAAGCCGTATGTCCGCGGATCCAATTCCGGATGTTCTTTCGGGATTTCCAGACCCAGCGGGTCCAGATTAGCCTTCAGATGCCCTCGCACCCGGTAGGAGCGGATCAGCATCAGGGCGCGAATGGTATCGATAGCCGCTGCCCGAACATCCTGCTGCGGAAGGCCTTTCTTTTCCGCCGTTTCAATGGCGCGATAGGCCGCATCGCCGAGGATGCCGTATTCGTCTTCAAGGGATATCCCGTTAGTCGGTGTCCAGGGAGCACCATTGGTTTCGGCAATGATTGTCTCGGCGTCATCGCCCAATGTCTGGAAATATTGCTGCCAGCTGCTGTCAACGGAAGCGGGATCGTTCTGGTACCGAAGATATAGTTCTTCGATAAAGCCGGCATTTGAGCCGGAGAGGAAGGAGGAGTTTTCCACGTTATGTGCCATTTCAGGTCATATGGGCGGGCCATAGCCCGCCCCCAAAGTAAAAGTCGAGTTCTTAAAGAAAAGAAGTATTACAATACTACCCTTTCAAAACTCTTACCAAAGTAGAACCAAGTGCAGACGGACTGTCAGAAACTGTAATTCCGGCACTGCGCATGGCATCCATTTTGTCGTCAGCGCCCCCTTTACCACCAGAGATAATAGCGCCTGCATGGCCCATACGGCGGCCAGGAGGTGCTGTTACACCGGCGATAAAGCCAACAACAGGTTTCTTAATTTTGGACTGTTTCAGGAACTCGGCTGCTTCTTCTTCAGCAGAACCGCCGATTTCACCGATCATAATGATGGATTCGGTTTCATCATCGCCCAGGAACATGTCCAGACAATCGATAAAGTTGGTGCCATTGACCGGATCACCGCCAATACCGATACAGGTTGACTGGCCGAGACCGGCTGCTGTTGTCTGGGCAACCGCTTCATATGTCAGCGTACCGGAACGGGAAACAATACCCACATTGCCGCGGCGGTGAATGTGGCCCGGCATAATACCGATCTTACATTCATCCGGTGTAATAACACCCGGGCAGTTCGGGCCGATCAGACGGGTACCACTGTTTTTGAGAGCCCGCTTCACACGAACCATGTCGAGAACCGGAATACCTTCCGTGATACAAACGACCAGTTCGATATTGGCATCAACCGCTTCCAGAATAGCGTCCGCAGCAAATGGCGGCGGCACATAAATCACACTGGCATTGGCGCCGGTTGTGTGAACCGCTTCATCCACTGTGTTGAAAATAGGCAGATCAAGGTGCTTTTCACCGCCTTTACCCGGCGTTACACCACCGACCATTTTCGTGCCATAGGCGATGGCCTGTTCAGAGTGAAAGGTTCCTTGCGAGCCTGTGAAGCCCTGACAGATGACCTTTGTGTCTTTACCCACGAGTACGGCCATTATGCTGCCTCCTTCACTTCTTTAACAATTTTCTCTGCAGCATCTCCGAGATTATCGGCAGAGGTGATGGGAAGTCCTGAATTGGCGAGGATTTCCTTGCCAAGATCCACATTGGTACCTTCGAGGCGAACCACCAGCGGTACGCTGAGCGCCACTTCCTTGGCAGCAGCAACAACGCCTTCCGCAATCACGTCACAGCGCATGATACCGCCGAAGATGTTTACCAGAATACCTTCGACATTTTCATCTTTGAGAATGATCTTGAAGGCTTCCGTCACTTTTTCTTTGGTGGCACCGCCACCCACATCCAGGAAGTTGGCCGGATCGCCACCGTTCAGCTTGATGATATCCATGGTCGCCATGGCCAGACCCGCACCGTTCACCATGCAGCCGATGTTACCATCGAGCTTGATGTAGTTCAGGTCATACTGGGCCGCTTCCAGCTCGGACGGATCTTCTTCGTCCGGATCCCGAAGCTCGGCAATGTCTTTCTGACGGAACAGGGCGTTGTCGTCGAAATTCATTTTGGCATCCAGCGCGATCACGTCACCGGCGCCCGTAACAACCAGCGGGTTGATTTCCACCAGGCTGGCATCTGTATCCATGATCGCATTATAAAGCGCCATGATAAACTTGACGGCCGCACCGACCTGTTTTCCTTCAAGCCCGAGAGAGAAAGCAATCTGGCGGGCATGGAATGCCTGGATGCCGGTTGCCGGGTCAATGCTGACCATCTTGATTTTTTCAGGCGTTGCCGCAGCAACTTCCTCAATCTCCATACCGCCTTCGGTGGAGGCCATGAAGGTCACACAGTCTTTAGCCCGGTCGATGATCGCACCGAGATACAGTTCCCGGGCGATATCGCAGCCGTCTTCAACATAGACGCGCTTGACTTCCTTGCCTTCAGGACCGGTCTGGTGGGTTACCAGTTGCATGCCGATCATGGATTTTGCGGTTTCCGCAACTTCCTCAATAGATTTGACGACTTTAACACCGCCGCCGAGGCCGCGGCCACCGGCATGGATCTGAGCTTTGACAACCCAGACAGGGCCGCCCAGTTCCTGAGCCACTGTTTTCGCTTCTTCAGCCGTATAGGCAACCCCACCTTTCGGCACGGTTACACCGTATTTCCCAAGGAGACCCTTGGCCTGATATTCATGGATATTCATATTCTTCCGCTATTCGCATGTTTGGATCAGCGCAATGCTGGTCGGATATATGATTAACAAATCGACTATAACACCGAAAAAAAGGGGCACAACCGATTTGGCTGCACCCCTTTTTATTTCCGCTTAGCCGAGGCTTGGGTCGATGCCGATACAGGCTTCGACAAGTCCTTTCACTGCATCGACTGAATGATCAAACATGGCTTTTTCGTCGTCATTCATGTCGATTTCAACAATACGTTCGATACCGCCTTCACCGATGACTGTCGGAACACCGACATACATGCCGTCAAGACCGTAGGCACCGTCAACATAGGCTGCACAAGGCAGCACACGTTTTTTATCTTTCAGGTAAGCTTCTGCCATAGTGATGGCACTTGAGGCCGGGGCATAAAAAGCAGACCCTGTTTTCAGAAGCGCGACAACTTCTGCGCCGCCATTCCGTGTCCGGTCAACAATGGCGTCGATTTTCTCCTGGGTTGTCCAGCCCATTTTAATCAGATCCGGAACCGGAATACCGGCAACGGTGGAGTAACGGGTCAGCGGCACCATAGTGTCTCCGTGGCCGCCCAGAACAAAGGCGGTTACATCTTCAACAGAGACATTGAACTCTTCCGCGAGGAAAAGGCGGAAGCGCGCACTGTCCAGAACACCGGCCATACCGACAACCTTGTTATGGGGAAGACCGCATTTTTCGCGGAGCACCCAAACCATGGCATCCAGCGGGTTGGTGATACAGATAACGAAGGCGTTCGGAGCATATTTCTTGATGCCTTCGCCTACGGACTGCATAACCTTGATATTGGTTCCCAGAAGGTCGTCACGGCTCATGCCGGGCTTGCGGGCAATACCGGCAGTCACGATGCAGACATCAGCCCCTTCAATGGCACTATAGTCATTGGCACCGGTCATGGTTGCGTTGAAACGATCGACAGGAGAAGAAGAGGCGATATCAAGTGACTTACCCTGCGGCAGGCCGTCCACGATATCAAAGAGGACAACATCTCCCAATTCCTTGAGCCCAGCCAGGTGAGCCAGGGTTCCCCCGATGTTTCCGCCGCCGATCAGCGCTATTTTTTTGCGAGCCATTCTATTCTCCGGATATGATTGAGAGGGCTCTGTGCGAAGACACAAAGTCCTCTATGATTAATTCTCGGACGGGTACTACCCCGTTTCTTAACCAAGAGCAAGATCAGCCGGGAAAAATCAGACATTTTTTTGTGATCCCGGCTGCAAAAAACCACACTTTCATCCTGCAGGCCCTGTCCGCCCTCCCGAACAGCTCAACATTAATCCGTATCGATGGATAAAATTCGATCCATTGCAGTAAGTAGTTAGTAAGATTTGCCTGTTATATCGTTAGTAGCATTAACAAACTGTGAACTCTGTTAACCATGGCTACGAAACCAGCTCAAATCTCCGGAAAAGGCTTCCCCGGCAAGACTGCCGTCAAGAAAGCGGCCCTGTGCGGTGTTGTCTGCGTCACTCTGACAGGCTGTGCAGAAACCATCATTGCCGGCCTGACCATCAGTGAATTACTGACAGCCGGCTCCATCGGTTCCGCCCTGATCACCGGCAAAGGCCTCGGGGAGCATGCCCTGGATTTCGTAACCGGACAGGACTGCCGGATTCTTGAAGCGGTCTTCAGGAAGGACCGGGCCGTTTGCGAGCCTAAAGATTCGATTGCCACCAAAGATGACTTCAAGGGTCTGGTTGCGCTTCTGGATACGCCGGCTGGTCAGGATATTCAGCTCGCTGACATTCCCATGAAGAAGGATCAGTATCCGGCCATTAATCCGACGGCACAGGCCAATGCGGGTAAGGTGCTGACCGCCCTGGCCGGCAAGACCAGAACATCCGACGGCATCGCTTATCGTCTGCCGCCGGTCATGAAAAGCCTGCCGCACCTCAAAAAAGCGACAGCAAACTTTGATCCGTCCCTGATTGAAACCGGATCCGTCGCCAAGGTCGACCTTAGGAAACGGCTCTCCGGCGGCGGCGTTTTTTAATGTGATGACGGTTTAGGCAGGTGCGCTTCTTCTTTACAAGTCTGCCGAAGATTGCTTTAACGCCTGCATGACTTCCGAAGGCCCGCTTGAAGCGTATCGCGCACGTCGCCGTGACAACGCCATCCAACATGACCCTATCCAGGAGCTTGCCGTTGAGAAACTGCAAACCCTGCACAGGCGTCTGAAATCCTATGATCCCCAGACCAGCGCTCACTGGACGGATGTTTTTCGCCTAGGCGCCCGCAAGCCCCGGGTGGAACCCCCGCAAGGCATCTATATGTATGGTGATGTGGGGCGGGGCAAATCCATGCTGATGGATCTGTTTTTTGAGACGGCGCCGGTGGAGAAAAAACGGCGGGTGCATTTCCACGCCTTCATGCTGGAAGTCCATGCCTATATCCATGCCTGGCGTCAGGATCCCAAACGCAAAGGGGATGATCCCATTGAACCGTTGGCCAAAAAAGTGGCGGATGATGCCTGGCTGCTCTGCTTTGATGAGTTCCAGGTTACGGATGTAGCGGATGCCATGCTGCTGGGCCGGTTATTCGAACTTCTCTTTTCCCACGGCGTTGTCGTCATCGCGACATCCAATCGTGTTCCGGAAGACCTGTACAAGGACGGCCTGAACCGGGAGCTGTTCCTGCCCTTTATCGATCTGATTAAGGAAGAACTGGATATCCTGCATCTGTCCGGTGGCACCGATTACCGGCTGGATCGCCTGTCCAAAAGTCCCGTTTACTTTCACCCGCTGGATAAAGAATCCGACGACAATATGAATCGGGTCTTTGAAATGCTGACGGAAGGCGACACACCGGAAGCCATCACCCTGAAAACCCAGGGCCGCAGCCTGGAAGCCCATACAACGGCGAAAGGCGTGGCACGCTTCTCGTTTGAGGAACTGTGCGCCAGACCGCTTGGCGCATCAGACTATCTTCTGCTGGCCGACAATTTTCATTCTCTCTTACTGGATCATGTCCCAAAACTCGGCCCGGCCAACCGCAATGAGGCAAAACGTTTTGTCACCCTGGTGGATGTTCTGTATGAAGCCGGCGCCAATCTGGTTCTATCAGCCGAGGTTGGCGCTGAAGAGCTTTATGAGCAGGGAGACGGTCATTTCGAATTTGCCCGGACCATCTCCCGCCTGATGGAAATGCGGTCAGAAGATTATCTCAAAGGCATCATCAGCTAAACCCCGACACCCGTTGCTGATAATGCCGTTTCGCTTTTTCCCGATTACCGCAGGATTTCATACTGCACCAGCGGCGCCTCGCGGATTTGGACCGGTCATAGAAAAGCCAGCCGCAACGGGAGCATCGGCGCAACCGGTGACGATCCGCCGTATAAATCAGATCGAGAATATAAAGCGCCAGCAGACCAGGCAGATCTTCGCCGCTCTGAAGAACGGTCTTCTGCAAATCAAAAACCGTCCTTCCCTCCCCTGAAACGGCAGGCTTGATGGAGAGTGATGCTGCGGATTTCAACACTCTCGAAAGATCGGCGGCAGAGGGTGCCTCCCCTTCAATCAGCTTACACAACAGCCCATAGCCAACGTCGCGCAGTTCCTGAAGCGCGGCGATATGATCCGGCGAGATCCACCCTGTTCCTTTTGGAACCACCAGATGATGACTCCGGCACCAGCTTTCCACCTGTTCAGGAGAGGCAAATCGCTCCTCTGCCCGGTTGGTTTTAACCCGGTCAGAAACCGTATTGGCAAAATCGCAAGCGACATGCCCGCCAATGAAGTGGCTGTCCTCCCACAAACCCTGTGCCGAAACCTGATAATCTTGCATAACCGTTATTTATATTTTATAGGGTTAGAAAATCAAGCAGTGGTTTGGATATCCCCATGACAATCAAGTCCGGTTTTAAAGCGAGCTTTTTACAAGGCGTAAGATCGACCCTCGGCTTCGGGGCAAGTGCCCTTATTTTCGGATTTCTGTTCAGTGCTGCGGCCGTTACAGACGGATTACCAACGGAGCAGGTGATTTTGATGAGCGGTATTGTCTATGCCGCCGGTGCCCAGATCGCCGTTCTGGATCTATGGCAGGAGCCGCTTCCGTTTTTTGCCCTGGCCGTCTCTACAGCCCTGATCTGCTCCCGCCATATTCTGTTAGGCCTGGCGCTTGAGAAGAAAGTACCACTGACCAGTTGGCGGGATCGCCTCACTGTCCTGCCGTTGCTCACGGATGCAGCGGCCCTGTTGACCTTGCGGAGCAAAAAGCCAATAGATGCCCGGGCGCATTTTATCGGCAGCGGTCTCACCATGTATACAAGCTGGATGATCGGTACGGCCGCCGGCGTCCTCTTCTTCACCCTGATGAATGCGGAGACCATCCGGGCGCTCTCCTTCGCGGGAACACTCTTTCTTGGATTGCTGGTCGCCCTTGTCGCCAGGGGAAATAAAGCCGCCATCCTGCCGCTGATCGTGACAGGTGCGACAGCCATTCTCCTGACGGAGCTGGGATTAAGCGGCCTCGGTAATCTGATTCTCGCCATTCTGGCGGGAACGCTTGCTCTCTTTATCAGGAAAGGGTTCCGGCATGCCTGACTTCGCGTCCGCTTTTCCCGCTATCCTTCTGATGGGGCTGGTCAATTACGGCACCAAGCTTACCGGTTATATGATTGCTCGCCGTTTAAAGTCCCGGGAAACCCTGCAACAGATTTTTGAAACCCTGCCGGGCTGCGCCATTATGGCCCTGTTTGCTCCAATTGCCATCAAAGGAGATCCGATAGACCTTTTGGCACTTGGTCTGACCGTCATCCTGCACTGGATAACAGGAAATGTTCTTCTGGCAACCCTCGCCGGTCTGGCGGCGCTTATGTTGAAAACCGTTTTCGCTTTCTGAAAACGCCTTACAGGGCGTCTATTTTTTCCTGAAGATAGGCCGCAAAATACCCGCTGTATCTTTCCTGAAGATCCGGACGTTTCCAGTCATACCCTGTGATGGTTCCGCGGCAGGCGGCCGTGCCGCAGTGACAGGTCATCTGCCAGTCATCATGATCACCCATGGCATAATCGAAAGCCAGCTCTTCGCCCGCACGAACCGTCCGAAGGGTCACAAAGATGATCTGCCCGCTGATCCCCACATTGGGATCGCAGGAGTGATTGAGATGCATCATCCCTTCCTCCCTTGTTTCCTGTGTCACAGGCCCGATAAACAAATTATCGGCAATCTGGATTTCTGACGGTCCCATGACCTCTTCCAGCGCATCGCGCTGCGATCGGCTCATAACGGTGCCGCCTTTCACAACAACGATCTCGCCCGCCGCAATATCCGCGGTCGCAAACAGGCCTCGCCCTTCAATATCGCTTAAGCGTTTCTCAACCTTATCCGAAAACCAGGTAAGAGCCATTTTATCTATCCTTACAGGATGGATTTCTGCCAGCGTTCCATATCGCTGCCTTTCAGAGCATCCACCAGTGCTTCTTTGTCTTCTAACGATTTATTCTGTCCAAGTTTTGCTTTCGCCTGTAGATCCGTCACCGGGATTTCAAAGGCAATAATCGCCCTGGACATGGCTTCAAGCCGTTTCTCCCCTGCTTCTCCCATAGACCAGGGATCAGATCGACCTTGTTCATTTTCTAACGACAGTCTTTCCAGAAGGGCCCGTTTCTGCTCATAGCCCTCCAACAGGACAGCCCGCCCACGGGCATGAACCGCCACATAATTCCAGGTCGGCACATTATGTCCTGTGCTCTCATAATCCCGCGGAGAGATATAGGCATGCGGTCCGTGGAAAATCACCATGGACGGGTTGCCCTCCAGATACTCACCATGAGGGTTGGCTTTTGCCATATGGGCCGTGATCGTTCCAAGATCCCCGCGGCCAGGATCATAACTGACCGGCAGATGCGTAACCTCCGGCAAGCCGTTCGCACCCGCGGTTAGCAGGGTTGCGAAACTGGCTTCGGGCAGGATTTCAAGCAGTGTTTCCTTGGCGGGAACAGAAAAGTAAGCAGGCGTATACATGTCATCAACAGAGTCTGAGTAAAACAAACCTTATCATGACTCACATATTGGCTCTCATACCAGTACCAAAAAAAAGAGAATGAAGGAGCCAATCAGAAATCGCTGATCCATAAACGGGCCAACCCCGCATATTCCTTCATGGCGTGTTTCCAGTAAAAGAAACCGATAAAGCTGGGCAGGATATCCGTTGCCTCAAAAACAGAATCCCGAAGCCCCACGACAATAACCGGCACCTTAATGCCTTCTGCTTCCAGATGCCATTGAAGCCGCAGTGCATGATTACCGGATATAAAAGCGGCAACTGTCTCAACATGATGCGCTTTCGCCACCCCGGCGATCTGCCCGGCATGCGCCCCGGTTCCATCGGCTCCGGATAGGGTCAGGGCTGCATCCTGATCCTCAAGCAGATCCGTCAGGGCGCGAATTTCCTGATCCGATCCGGGAAACTGATCCGTTCCCGACAGAATGAGCGGCACCTTGAGATCCCGCGACAGCAGCTCCGCTCTTTTTAGCCTGGAGAAAGTAGAGGTCGACGGCATCACAGCCTTGGTCACACTATCCTGATACAGCCCGCCCGAAATAACTGCAACGGCCTGAACCTGGCCTTTGAGAGTTTGCTGATCCAGCTCCTCATACAAGGTTCCTGTTTCCAGGGGCAACAGCAACAACTTGCCGGTAACCGGAAGGCTCATCAGAAAAAACAGGAAGGCTATAAAACCAAATAACCGAAAGCGTCTTCGCCAGACGGCATAAAGCGTCACCACTGGCAAAAACAGCAGCAACAGTCCCGGCAACGAGGGACCATCAATCAGATATTTAAGAGCGTAGTCGAGCATACTTCTTGGTTATTAAAGTAGCCTTTAATGTAAGACAATCTGCTAAATCAAGTCAGTCCTTTATCATATTCGATAGGTTTCACCGATAACTGGAAGCCCATTGCCTTAATAACCTCCGCGACCGTTTTGAATTGCGGGTTTCCCGTTTCGCTCAACGCACGATATAGGGCTTCCCGCTTGATACCTGATTTTTTTGAGATATCCGTCATACCCTTGGATTTTGCAATTTTCCCAAGAGCCGAATTTAAATAGGCAATATCTCCCGTTTCCAGAACATCAGACAGATACAAGGCAATAGCTTCTGCATCATCCAAATAATCTGCTATATCAAAATCTGTTAATTCCATAATTTCTCGTCCGCTTCTTTGGAAAGCTCCCGCGCTTTTAAGATATCTTTTTTCTGCGAGGATTTCTCTCCTCCACAAAGCAAAATAATAACGGTGCCTCCTCTTCGGGTATAATAAACGCGATATCCTTTGCCGTGATGTATTCGCAGCTCACTGATGTTCCCGCCTACTGACTTTGTGTCACCAAGCAAACCATGCTCCAACCGATCAATCCGGGCTGCAATAATCAGCCGCGCCTTCCTATCTTTCAGACGTGACAACCAGTCATCAAATTGTCTGGTTTTCTTGATCGTAATCATTCCAAACTGTAACCCATAAGGGACAATTAAGCAAATACTCTTCTTAAGCATCCAAACATCACGAAGCTGCTTAGAGCAAAGAGGCCGAAATATAAAAAGGCCGCCCAAAGGCAGCCTTTTTAATTCTAAGATACGAAGCGCTTAACCGCGGCGTTCGACCATCATTTTCTTGATCTCTGCGATTGCCTTGGCCGGGTTGAGGCCTTTGGGGCAGGTATTGGCGCAGTTCATGATGGTGTGGCAGCGATACAGCCGGAAGGGATCTTCCAGGTTATCGAGACGTTCACCGGTATTCTCATCCCGGCTGTCAGCCAGCCAGCGATAAGCCTGAAGCAGGATGGCCGGCCCCAGGAAACGATCAGAATTCCACCAGTAGCTCGGGCAGGAGGTGGAGCAACAGGCGCAGAGAATACACTCATACAGGCCGTCCAGCTTTTCCCGGTCTTCCTTGGATTGCAGGCGTTCCCGATCCGGCGGCGGTGGGGTCTGGGTCTGCATCCAGGGTTTGATGGAGGCATATTGCGCATAGAAGTTAGTGAGATCCGGCACCAGATCCTTGACCACAGGCTGGTGGGGCAGCGGATAGATATTGATATCGCCGCTCACCTCATCCATGCCTTTCGTACAGGCCAGGGTGTTGGTGCCGTTGATATTCATGGCGCAGGAGCCGCAGATCCCTTCGCGGCAGGACCGCCGGAATGTCAGGGTCGGATCAATCTCATTCTTGATCTTGATCAGACCGTCGAGGATCATCGGACCGCAGTCTTCAAGATCCACATGATAGGTATCAATACGCGGATTTTCCGTATCATCCGGTGACCAGCGATAGACATTAAACGTTTTTGTCTTGGTCGATCCTTCCGGCTTCGGATGGGTCTTGCCGGTGCCTACGCGTGAATTTTTGGGTAATGTTAATTCAACCATCTTACGTCCCTAATCCTCTTAGTAGACCCGGGCTTTGGGTTTGATATAGTCGATCTCGTCGGTCAGGGTATAGGTGTGAACCGGACGGTAATCCAGCTTCACGCCGCCTTCGGTCGTGTGATAGGTCAGCGTGTGCTTCATCCAGTTCTCGTCATCCCGGTCCGGGAAATCCTCACGGGCATGAGCACCGCGGCTTTCTTTGCGGTTTTCGGCCGCTGTCATGGAAACAACCGCCTGACGGATCAGGTTGTCCAGCTCCAGTGTTTCCACCAGATCAGAGTTCCAGACGAGAGACCGGTCCGTCGTCGCGATATCGGCCATCTGTTTTTCAACGTCGTTGATTTTTGTGACACCGGCCTGCAGGGACTCTCCGGTCCGGAAGACGGCGCAATCATCCTGCATGACCCGCTGCATCTTGTCACGGATCTGGGCGGTCGACTGACCGCCTTTAGCGTTCCGGAACGTATCAAGGCGGGTCAGGGCTTCGTCACAGGCATCCGCGGCAAGCGGCGCATGAGCCGTCCCCTGCTTGATGATATCCTTGGCGCGGAGCGCAGCGGCCCGGCCGAACACCACCAGATCGATCAGGGAGTTGGATCCCAGTCTGTTGGCACCGTGAACCGACACGCAGGCCGCTTCACCAACAGCCATCAGGCCCGGTACAATCGCATCCGGATTGCCGTCTTTCAGATCCACCACTTCACCATGATAGTTGGTGGGGATGCCGCCCATATTATAGTGAACCGTCGGGATCACCGGGATCGGTTCCTTATTCACATCCACACCGGCAAAGATCCGAGCGCTTTCGGAAATACCCGGCAAGCGCTCTTCAATCATGGCCTGGTCCAGATGATCCAGATGCAGATAGATATGGTCTTTCCGGCCGCCGACACCGCGTCCTTCCCGGATCTCCATGGTCATGGAGCGGGAAACGACGTCGCGGCTGGCCAGATCCTTGGCGCTTGGCGCATAGCGTTCCATGAAACGCTCACCCTCACCATTAACAAGGTACCCGCCTTCACCGCGGACACCCTCAGTGATCAGACAGCCTGCGCCGTAGATCCCGGTCGGGTGGAATTGGGTAAACTCCATATCCTGGAGCGGCAAGCCGGCTCGCAGGATCATGCCGCCGCCATCCCCGGTACAGGTATGAGCAGAAGTACAGGAGAAGTAAGCCCGGCCAAAGCCGCCGGTTGCCAAAACAACCATATGGGAGCGGAACAGATGCAGAGTACCGTCTTCCAGGCACAGGCAAAGAACACCTTTACAGGACCCGTCCTTGTCCATGATCAGGTCCAGCGCAAAATATTCGATATAGAAATCTGTGTCATATTTCAGGGACTGGCTATACAGCGTATGCAGCATGGCGTGACCGGTCCGGTCGGCAGCCGCACAGGTCCGCTGAGCCGCCGGGCCTTCGCCGAACTGGGTGGTCATGCCACCGAACGCCCGCTGATAGATCTTGCCCGCTTCGGTCCGGCTGAAAGGCATTCCGAACTGTTCCAGCTCGAGAACGGCTGCCGGGGCTTCCCGGCACATATATTCAATAGCGTCCTGGTCACCGAGCCAGTCGGAACCCTTGACGGTGTCATACATATGCCATTGCCAGTTATCCTCGCCCATATTGCCAAGCGAAGCGGAAATACCGCCCTGCGCCGCCACCGTGTGGGAGCGGGTCGGGAAAACCTTGGTGATCGCCGCTGTTTTCAGTCCGGCCTGGGCCATGCCCATGGTCGCACGAAGGCCGGCACCGCCGGCGCCGACAACAACAACGTCATATTTGTGTTCAATTATTGGATAAGCTTCAGACATTTTTTATTTTATCCCCCAAACGCCAGCTTCAGAACGGCCAGCGCTGCGGCAAGACCAACCACGGCACAGAAAAAACTGTTGAGCAGCAACAGAACCATCTTCGTGATTTCCGTATGAATATAATCTTCTATCACGACCTGCATGCCGATCTTGAAATGATAGAAGGTAACACCGATCAGCAAGAGAAGAACCACGGTTGCAAAGGGATGACTGAGGACGTCTCGAACCCGTTCATAATCAGCCCCGACCAGAGAAACGGCATAGGCAATAGCGACGATGAAAAGGGGGATAAGGGCAACAGCGGTAACTTTCTGATGCCACCAATGGATCGTTCCCTCTTTAGCGGAACCCAGATGGCGGACATTTTTAAGAGGTGTTCTCATTCCCATGATCAACCTCCAATCCCGAAAGAAATACCCCAGGTCAGCAGCGTCAGGACAACCGACATGATGATGGCGGCCATACCGGATTTCCGCATGGTCGGCAGTTCAAATCCCTTGCCCGCATCCCAGAAGAGATGACGGATCCCGTTGCAAAGGTGATAGAACAGCGCCCATGTAAATCCGAACAGGATCAATTGCCCGAACCAGGAGGAAATAAATCCGTTCGCAATCTCAAAGGCTTCCGGTCCTGCTGCGATAGCAATCAGCCACCAGGCAAGAAGGAGGGTACCCCCGCCCAGCGCGACGCCGGTAATACGGTGGGTTATGGATGTAACCATCGTTATCTGGGGTTTATAAATCCCCAGATGCGGCGATAGCGGTCTTTCTACGTTCGCCATGGGCTCTCTCTAACTCAATCGTCTAAACGAAAATAACAGAATTTTTTACGGCGGGATTGTAGACTTAAGGAAGGTGAAGTCAACGTTACCGTCGGAAGATGTCGCTGTTTTATACCTCAACTGTGGCTTTTGGCAATATCACCCAGTAATCAAGATCCAAAACAACGGAAGGATCTCTTGTCCCGCCTTCCGTTGTATCAGGAAATTCTTTACAAGCCGTATCTTTTGCTGCCCTTGTTCTTATACGAAGCGCGCCGGCATCTGGATGTCCCGGAACATCCGCTTTATCCAGAATTTCGCTCCAGGCATAAATCGTATCACCTGCAAAGGTCGGCGCTGTATGGGAGCCGCCATTGATAGCCGGGATCAAACAGGCGTTGCCAAGCCCGTTAAAGCTCAGGCCCCGGGCCAGGCTGATAATATGCCCGCCATAGATCAAACGGCGGCCGAAGCGGTCATCCTTCACCATATGCTGGTTGAAATGAACCTTGGCCGTGTTCTGATAGAGGCGGGTCGCCATCATATGTTCGGCTTCTTCAATGGTCATGCCATCCACATGATCAATTTTCTCTCCGATCTCATAATCCTCATAAAAGTGGGGAGAACCAGAGAGGATGGTATTGAAATCCCGAAGGTCAAGATCGGGCGGCAGGACAAAATTCTCCGGGTCCACAACATCCGGCAGATCCGGCACCACCGGGTCCGGAGCCGGAGCCTCTACATCATTCTTGCGGACCATAACCCAGCGCACATAATCAAGTACGACCTCGCCCACCTGATTGGTACCGGTGGAGCGAACATAAACCACCCCTGTCTTGCCGTTTGAGTTTTCCTTCAGGCCAATAACCTCGGAAACCGTCTGCACGCTGTCGCCCGGATAAACCGGCGCGAGGAAACGGACATCCGCATACCCCAGATTGGCCACCGCATTGAGGGAAACATCCGGGACGGTTTTGCCGAACACCACATGGAAGACAAGCAGATCATCGACCGGGGCTGCCTGCAGTCCGCAGTCAATGGCGAAACTGTCCGCCGACTGTAACGCAAAACGACCGCCATAGAGCGCTGTATAAAGGGAAACATCTCCTTCGGTGATGGTCCGAGGCGTCGCATGGGTCAGGATCTGGCCTAGTTTGAAATCCTCAAAATAATTGCCTGGATTGGTTTTGCTTGTCGTCATTCCTGCTCTCCTTTATTCCGCCGCCGCTGCCGCAATGGCGTCCGCCATGGCGACTTTGGCTTTGGCAATCTCCACATGCAGGTTTTCGATAAGCTTGCCGTCCACCAGAACCACACCCTTGCCCTCTTTCTCGGCCGCCTCGAAGGCCTCAATCACCCGTCGGGAGAAGTCCACTTCTTCGGCAGACGGTGCGAACACATCGTTGGTGGAGGCAAGTTGTTTCGGGTGGATCAGGGTTTTCCCGTCAAACCCGAGCTCCAACCCCTGTTCGCAGGAAGCATGGAAACCTTCCTCATCCCCGAGATCCAGATAAACGCCGTCCAGCACCGTCAGGCCGTAAGCCCGGCCGGCCAGCAGGCAAAGACCAAGAGAGGTGATGACCGGAAGGCGCATCGGCGTATGCTGGGCCTGCAGGTCCTTGACCAGATCGGACGTTCCCATGACAAAACAGTCGACTCGCTCGCTGGAACCTGCGATTTCCTCAGCTTTCAGAATACCAAGCGGTGTTTCCATCATGCACCAGATTTTGGTGCTGGCCGGAGCGCCGTTGTCATCCATCAGTTTTTCAAGTGCGTGAACCTGTGCAGCGCTTTCGACTTTCGGCAACAGAATGGCGTCCGGTGCCGCTTTTGCAGCAGCAATCACATCGTCCCGGCCCCAGGGTGTATCCAGACCATTGACCCGAATGATAATTTCCCGATTGCCATAACCACCCGCTTTTGCATTGCCGCAAACGATCTCCCGCGCCTCGGCTTTTGCATCCGGTGCCACAGCATCCTCCAGATCCAGGATCAGGCCGTCGGCGGCCAGGGATTTGGCTTTCTCCTGCGCCCGAGCATTGGAGCCCGGCATATAGAGGACGGAACGGCGGGGACGAATGGATTGGGTCATGTCTTCTCTCCGAAACTCGTTGCGTTACAGCAAACGTTTGTTTTTTTGCGCCATCATACGCCATTTTTGCTGCAACGCAATAAAGTTGAGGACAGAATCGGGTTTGGGATACTTATGACATGACGCGTAATCCAGACCGCTCTCGCCTTATGTCATCAATGTTCACCTGGCGCTGGTCCGGATGTTTCAACATGAAGGGTCAAAAGCGTCTTGCCCGTGTAGATCCACTCTTCGGGGTTGATCTTTATGTTTTTGGTTGGATCGCCGATATAGGAGCGGCGGTCGTTGAAAGAAGGGCGGGGATCAGTGGGAAGGCGCTTGAGCCACAGTCCCACGGAAATGCAGAAGAGAACATTTTTTGTATTGCTGCTCTTTGTCACATAGAGCACCAGGGCTTCAGTTTCCTTAAGCGCCCGTTTCAAACCGTCAATGGTCACCTCCTGCGTCGTGGAATAATGATATCCGTGATACAGGGCCTCGATACTTTCGAAATCCAGATGATGAGGTGTAATCCGTCCACCATCTTTCCGCGCTGTATCGAGGGTTTCCTGAGACAGTTTTTCCATCAGATCCTTCTGGAAGGCCGATACGGAAGCCTTGCTTTTTACAAGATTATGAAGAAAAGCTCTGGCCTCTCTGATCTCACCGTCCGCCGCCAGAACGGCCTGGCGAGACGCGGTTGTGTCAAACCTGTCAGGGGTAATGTGTAAGATATTGAGCATACCGGCCAAAGTCTGATGACGTTTTATCGCTATCGCGAGGTGATCCTTGGCTTCCTTAAGCTCATTTTGATCTTTAAGAGAGAGAATAACTTTGTCAAAACGGCCACAGACGGCCTCCAATTCGCCAACCCGGTAGCGGATATCGTCTTCAAGGGTGGGAATGGCCAGCTTGGTGTTAAGCAAATCCAGCAAATCCTCCGTCTTTTTCTTCGGTTTCTGTTCCTGCCGGGTCGGCTGATATTTGCGTTTCCCCGTCTTTCTTCGCCGTTTTTTTGATGGTGTGGCGGAGGGTTTGGACCTTGATCCGCCACCGCTTAATTCAGCAACGGCCTTTTGTCTGGCTCGCTCTTCTTCTTTTTCTGCTTCCTCTTTTTTCTTTCGCTGCTCGTAATGCAAGACGGCTGCATCCACCAGGCCACTCTCAAAGCCACCTTTTTTCTCATCCGTTTCAAGCCAGCGAACCAGCTTCTCTGACAAGCGTGTCCATTCCACAGGATTTGCCTGACCGAATGCCAGCAAATGCCCGCATATCTGTCCGATATCGTCTCCGGCAAATAACTGAAGGCGCAGGTAAAAGGTCGTGTTGAGCAGCCGATTTTGACTGTTTTCAACTTCCGTGCTTAAATAGAGTTTATGCGCGATGGTCCAAATCATGCCCCACTGCGCCTCATCCGCTTTCACCAAATGGCCCATCGCACTATCTGCAATATGAAAGAGGACATGCAAAGGCTGGTCTTGCCGTTGTCGGCTTATATCATTCACATATTTTACCAGGCTGAGTATTTTATCCCGAGCCAGGGATAGCTCCCCCCAGATTTTAAAATATGCTGGCGGAGGCCTTTGCCAGCCCTTTACACTGGTGACCATCAACAGATAATTGGCCGCCATATTCGCGTCTTCCGGGTTTTCCCTGTAACCAAGTTTCGTCAATTGACGCTTAATAACAGTTTGACGCTCTTCGAACTCCTTCGCTGCAGGCGCAAGAGCCTCCTTGCCATACAGTTCCTCGAACCTCTCGCACGCTGCTTCTCGGTCATGCCCGTCATTCTGTTCCGCCATCGCCCAGTTGAACAGATCCAACACAGCACTGCTGACATATTCCGCAATGCTGCTTTTTGGCAGCAGGAAAAGCCAGGTTTTCACATGCTTTGTGAGCTCCACGCGCAATAGAGGCTCACGGACAAAGTGGTCGACAGCGCTCACGACCATCTCCTCTCTCAGCTTTTTTTCCGCGTCCGGTATCGTCTGATAAAAAGCATAAAACTGAACGGCAAGCTCAATATCCTGGACATCAAGAAAGCGAAAGGGTGCCTCCTTCATAAAGGCACGGCACCTTGCTATTAACGCCCTCTTCTCTTCGCTATAATTTTCATAATAGGCACTTCTTCGGATATGCCTGATACCGGCCTCAAGTTCTGCATCACACGCCTTAATTTCATCGGCAGACTTGGGATCAAGGTCACAGTTCGGGGATAAAAACCCGTAAATCGTCTGCCATTTTCCTTCTTTGATGACATCGCTTGATATTAAATAATGGAACATATCTTCTCCTTTTCCTTTTAGAGAAAACGGGGAAAAGGAGAGATGCGTGAAGCATCCTTCAGACGCTGTCATTCATCAAAACCGTCCTGTCGCAAGAAAATAACCGGCCCTATTTCTCAGCGGAGCTCAGATATCTTTTTCAGAAGGAACAACATGTAGAACCGTCATCTTCTGCCCGGTAAATTTCCAGACTGCCGGATCTATCTTAGTCTCCCGATGAGCGTCACCGACCACATTGTGGCGGTCCCATCCACCAGCCGGCGGATCACCGGGCAATCGCCATGTCCATAAGCCAACCGATATACAAAAAAGAACACCTTCTGTCCGACTGCTGAAAGTGACGTAGAGAGCCAGGGCTTCATTGTCATTCAGGTGACGTACTTTGCCTGCTATTTTCACCGGCTTATAGGGTCGATACCGATAGCCATGATACAAGGCTTCAATATCGCTAAAAGCCAGACCATGAAGGGAAAGCCGTCCGCCATCCGTTCGCCCGGCGACCAGTTCCTCCGCCTTGAGAAGTGTCATCAATGCCTTATGAAAATTACCTTCGGATTTTTGCTTTTTCAAGATTTGGCGCAGGAACGCTCGCGCCTCCACTTGCACTTCATCAGCGCGTAAAATCACGGCACTGGCTGTATGAAACAGATCCTTTGATACCACTTCGGCTTTCAAGAGTTTAAGTTGAACTGATATCTCTTTTTGGCAGGTTTGGATGTCCGTTTTTGTCTTACTAAAGTCTGTTCTCTGAGCTTGAGAAAAATCGCCAACAACATCCTTTCCTACCGTCTTCAACTGATTCTCAATCCCCTTTAATTCACCCAAGCGAAAGTCGAGCCCCTGACGCATGCCGACATGTTTCAGAGTGTGATCGAGGTCAAGATTGTCCGGCCGGGTCTCGTTAGCGTCGGATACCGTCTCGACAGAGGTCGGTAAGGGTTCTTTTTCTGCAAGAGACTCGGATTTTTTATGAAGTGCTTCGCTATCCGGCCTGTGCTTCATCTTCTGAGCAGAAAGGTTCTGTTTCTTTTCTTCTGCGATTTCCTTTAACAGGCTTTGCATGGCGGCATCGGCTGCTTCTTGCGCACGCTGACGTTTATCCTTTTCTGGTGGAGAAGCATCCGGCTTCTTCCCCAGTATAACTTCCAGATCGGAAACCGATAATCCGGTCTCGGACTTAATCTCTTCCAGCAGCTTGTAGGTCGCTGCAATGTCATTCATCTCCATTGCATGAATCCGCCGTAAAGCTTTCTTGTTTCCCTCAACCAGCGCCCCTGAGAAAAACCCCGTTTCGAGAAAACTGACAATATTGGCAAAATTCCCTTCTGTGGCTTTCGCATCTTCCTCACTCACCTCATCGACGGAACGTTGCCATATCTCGCCAAGTTTTTTGTAATCGGATGAATGCTTCAGTAAATCAGGCAGGTTACAGAACAGGACCCGGAATTCCTTTGGTCTGTCTGAGGGGTCCATCTTACCCTCAACCTCTTCAATGAAATGAGCAAGAGCGTGGAACTTCTTTATGAAGTGAACAGATTTACGAGATCTGTTCTTCCGTCCGGCTTTCCCGGACCCTGTCCTTTGGAATTCAGCGTTACAGTTTTTCTGGATCGTCGCTATGGTTTTGTCCAAAGCATCCTTTGTTGCTTCATAACCGCTCCAGACAGCAAGAGTTCCGGCGAAGGTTTTTAAGTCTGCGTCCGATACTCTGGTTCGAACAATCTTTGCTGTTTGCGGGAACGCTTTACGGAGAAGTTCTTCGGCAAGACCAGATCGTTGCTGTATCTCTGCGTCCACTATTTTTTGCCAGCCGGAACCGTATAGGGTGCTCAGATAGTCTGTTTGCCCTTTTGTATAGGTCTGCTGGGTTTTTTTGATCCGGATAAGTTTCCCGACTTCACTGCAAACCCCCATTTTCAGAAATGATGTGGGATATACAAATCCCCAATCTAAAAAATGTTTGAATATCAGCTTTCCATACTTACTGGTATGACATGAAGCAGTAACCTGGTCATTGACCAAACGGACCCTTTCCGTCCGTTTCTTAGCATCCATTGTCTGTGAATACACATAAAGCTGTATCCCCAGCTCGAGGCCGTCTTTATCAAACAGAATGCACCAGGCTTTCTCGTCAAGCTCACGAACTTTTTTCAGAACTTTCTCTTTGTCTCCGTTAAATTTCTTTAGGATGGGGTGATCCTTCGTTACGCTTTCTCTACACAGCTGAAAGGCACGTTTCCGCACCGCCATTTCAGCCTCTGAGACGCCGTGCGTATCGACTTTTGAATAGATTAATCCGGTTATTATTTTTTGTGCGCCGGCAAGTGTCGTATGAAGTCTCAAAATACCAAACATTTTCCCTCTCTTCCGTTACATTATTGACGATAAACGCCTTTGAAAGAGGGGCTGTGAACCTGATACAGACAGCAATAACCACATAAAAAAACCGCCCCGTTTCCGGAG
>DIYE01000163.1:5241-5467 GCA_002428885.1 Alphaproteobacteria bacterium UBA6062 | reverse complement strand
AAACCGCCCCGTTTCCGGAGCGGTCTTTCTCAAAAAAGCCACATCACCTAGAGGTCCTGTACCGCGCCAACATGCAGAACCACCATCCTTTGACCTGTATATTTCCAGATAGCCGGATCTATCTTATTCTCCCGGTTTGTTTCTCCGATCTGATAATTACGATCCTATATATCTGCCGGCGGATCCCCTGGAAGACGCAATGTCCATAGACCAACCGATATACAAA
>DIYE01000163.1:0-5186 GCA_002428885.1 Alphaproteobacteria bacterium UBA6062 | reverse complement strand
CGATATACAAAAACGGGCACCTTCCGTCCGGCTGCTGAACGTCACATACAGAACCAGGGCTTCATCCGCATTCAAAGGGCGCTTTTTCCCCGCGACCACAACGCTTTGGTCCGATTTGAAGCGATAGCCGTGATACCGTTCCAGTATATCCGCGAAAGATAGACCATGAAAGGAAAGACGCCCACCATCCGTTCGTCCGGCAAAAAGCTCCTCCCTCTTCAGCATACCCATCAAATCGGTATGAAACACCTGAGCGGCCCGATCTGTCCGGGCTGTTTGCACAATAAGTTGCCGGGCATCCGCAATAACGCCGTCGGCCTGACGGACGATCGTCACGGTATCATGCATCTCCTGCTCGGATAGGCTACCCGCTTCGAGTTTTCCGGCTTTCCCCGATAGAGATTTGCTGCAGTTTTTTATCTCTGTAAGATGGGCTTGAAACGCCTCGGATTGCTCTTGGGATAGAGTGCCCGAATGCGCCTGATATGCATGGTCGAGCTGGTCGGAAGCTCCTTTCAATTCATCAAGACGAAACAGGATACCCTGCTTTAAACCGGCAATCTGAAGACTTTTGGTCAATTCAGAGGTCTCCGGGGTAGGTCTCTCTACCGCTTCGGCATCCTCTTTAGGATGAGAAGGCACCCCTTCAGCAGACCCGGCATTCTTCTTTATCCTTTTTTTCTTACGAGTAGAGGCCTGCTGTTCCCGCTTCTCCCGGGCAATATCCTCCAGCAGATCCTGCATGGCACTATCTGCTGCCGCCTGCATCAACTGGCGTCGTTTCTTTTGGCCGCCGTCCAGATCATCCAGTGATGTCTCCAGCATTTTTCGAACACCCGCTGAGACGGATTGATCCTTCGAGAGAAGCCTGTTTATTAATTCTTCCTGGCCTTTGAGAACCTTATTCCGCCGTTGAGACAATGACTGCAAGGCTTCCCGGCTTTGATCAACCAGAGCACCGGAAAAAATATGGCGATCCAGAGCCTTGATGGTTGCAGCCGTCGACTGTTGTACTGATTGCAGCTCTTCTTCCCGGCTTTGACGGGCTGCACTGTCAAAGATGTCCTGCATTTTTTGTGTGTCGTTTGAATGTTTGATAAAGGATGGTAAATGAGCAAACGTTATTTGTTCCACCTGATGAGCCATCTCTGCCGGAAGTTTCCCGCTAATGGAGCGAGTAAAGGCGGTAAATTCCTCATATCGCTTCATCAGACTTATGTTGTTACCGGTTTTTTGATATCCCCTTTTCCCCCGCTTACCTTTAACGGGCTGAGCTTGTTGACCGATGGCGGCAATCTCTTTGGCGATTTTCTCAACCTCGTCAAAGGAATAAGAGTATCCTCCCCGCACAACAATCTTCTGTGTGAGGTCTGACAAAACCTGGTAATCGTCTATTCTTTTCCGGACGGCAGGCAACAGGATTTTTCTGATGACTTCTGATCGCTGTTTATACTCGCTCAGAGCAACATCTCTCCATTTATCGCCCAGTTGCGGCCTCATAACTTCGTAGCAGAGCCGAACCTCCATAAATTCCGGTATAGAAGCCAGCATCATGATCCCACGCAGCTTTAGTCGAACCACACGTTCCAGTGTTTCAGTCCGATGTAAAAAACCCCAGCGATCGAAGAAATGCTGCATTCTGTGTTTGAAATCACTCGTTAGACAGGATCGCTCAATCTGCTCGGTGATACGTTTTTGTCTCTCCGCCTTTTCTTCAGGGCTGAGCGTGTGAGAATATATGTAAAACTGAAAAGCGAGCTCCAAGCCATCTACGCCGATCATAAGACACCAGCTTTCTTCATCAAGAGCCTTCAGGTCTTTCAGAATAGCAGCCTTGTTTACATGGCAATGTTGCCAGATCGGATGATCCTGTATCTTGGCGAGCTGACGACGGAAAGCCTTCCGCCGCTGCTCAAGTTGCCCGTCATGCTGATCATCATCCAGAAGGGGATTTTCCAGCGAGTAGGCATCCAGTCCAAATGAACGTTCGCCATTTATAAATTTTATGACATCAAACACACATTCTCTCCTTTAAAGACAACCACCAAACGGCCCCGCAGGAGAGTTTGTGAACCCGGATCAGACATTATGGCCCAACAAAAAACCGCCCCGTTTCCGGAGCGGCTTTTCTTCGCTTTATGATCTTTAAGGTCAGGCGGCTTTTTTCAAATATTCCCGGCCAACCAGCTCGGCGATCTGCACCGTGTTAAGGGCCGCACCCTTACGAAGGTTATCGGAAACACACCACAGATTGAGACCGTTCTCGATGGTCGCGTCATCGCGGATCCGGGAAATAAAGGTCGCATAATCACCCACGCATTCAACGGGGGTGATATAGGCATCCTCTTCCGGGTTATCGACCACCATGATGCCCGGTGCTTCGCGCAGGATATTGCGCGCCTCAGCTTCGGACAGCGGCTTTTCAAACTCGATATTGACGCTTTCCGCATGGCCAACGAAGGTTGGGACGCGGACGCAGGTCGCTGTCAGTTTAATGGCCGGATCAATGATCTTTTTCGTCTCAACCGTCATTTTCCATTCTTCCTTGGTATATTTATCATCCAGGAAGACATCGATATGCGGAATCACGTTAAAGGCGATCTGTTTGGAGAATTTAGCCGGTGTCGGCTCGTCATTCACAAAGATGCCTTTGGTCTGGTTGAACAGTTCATCCATGGCTTCATTGCCGGCGCCGGATGTGGATTGATAGGTAGAAACCACGACACGCTTGATGGTTGCCACGTCATGCAACGGCTTCAGGGCCACTACCAATTGTGCAGTCGAGCAGTTCGGGTTGGCAATGATGTTTTTCTTTGTATAACCGGCTACATCGCCCGGATTTACTTCGGGTACGATCAATGGCACATCGGGATCCATCCGGAAATGGGATGAATTATCGATAACGATGCAGCCCTGACTGGCCGCAATCGGTCCGTATTTGGCGGACACGGATCCTCCTGCGGAGAACAGGGCGAAGTCGGTTCCGGTGAAATCAAAATCATCCAGTGCCTTGACGGTCAGGGTCTTGTCACCGAAGGAAACCTGTTTCCCCGCTGACCGTTTAGAGGCCAATGCGGTAACTTCTGAAACAGGAAATTGACGTTCGTCCAGAATGTTCAGCATTTCGCGGCCCACATTTCCTGTGGCACCAACGACAGCAACTCTATATCCCATGATTTTGATCTCTCAATTTGATCCCGGCGATGCACGTTCACGCCGCCGGAACTGGGTTACTCTAAGATGAGCTTTTAAACTGGGGTTACCCGTTCAGTTTATCAAGCTCGCGCAAAATGGCATCGCCCATAACGGTGGTCGATACCTTGGCCATGCCTTCCGCCATGATATCGGCGGTCCGCATGCCACCTGCAAGAACGTTCTGGACGGCTTTTTCGACCAGATCGGCCTCACCAGGCATATCAAAGCTATAACGAAGGGCCATAGCGTAAGAAAGGATTGTTGCAATCGGGTTAGCGATATTCTCCCCGGCAATATCCGGCGCAGAGCCGTGTACCGGCTCATAAAGCGCTTTCCGGCGACCATGCTCATCCACATCCCCGAGGGACGCAGACGGCAGCATACCGAGGGAACCTGTCAGCATGGCGGCACAGTCAGACAGGATATCACCAAACAGATTGTCGGTGACGATGACATCAAACTGCTTCGGTGCCCGAACCAGCTGCATGGCAGCATTATCTGCATACATATGGGACAGCTCCACATCCGGGAACTCGGTTTCGTGGATTTTCGTCACTTCCTCGCGCCACAGAACACCGGATTCCATCACATTGGCTTTTTCACTGGAGCAAACGCGACCATCCCGCTTCTGGGCCAACTCAAAAGCCACCCGGGCAACCCGGTGAATTTCCGGTGTTGTATAAACCTGGGTGTTGACGCCTTTGCGGACACCGTTTCCAAGATCTTCAATGCCGCGCGGCTCACCGAAATAAACACCGCCGGTCAGTTCGCGAACGATCATGATATCGAGACCACTGACCAGTTCCGGCTTCAGGCTGGATGCGTCCACCAGGGCATCAAAGCAGATGGCCGGGCGCAGGTTGGCATACAGCTCCAGGTCCTTGCGAAGACGCAGCAGGCCGCGCTCCGGCTTGATGGAGAAATCCAGGTTATCCCATTTGGGGCCACCAACGGCACCCAGCAGAACCGCATCCACATTCTGGGCTTTATCAACAACCTCATCCGTGATCGGAATACCATGGGCGTCAATGGAGGCGCCGCCAACCAGATCCTCATCCACCTCGAACGAAACCGCGCGATTGTCCTGCATCCAGTCGACAACCCGGCGGACCTCTGTCATGGCCTCCGGACCGATACCGTCACCGGGGAGGATAAGAAGTGATTTATTTGACGCCATTCTTCCTTGCTTCCTATTCAGTTGTTGAAGGTCGGCGGCACGAACGGCCGCCCTGAAATATATATCTTCAGAAGGTCGTGCCGGAAAAGAACCGACACTTCAACGATTAATCCTGCAACCAGGGCTGAGACAATTTCTGCTGTGCCTCAAAATCATCAACCTTGTCTTTTTTCTGCAGGGTCAGGCCGATATCGTCCAGACCGTTCAGCAGGCAGTGCTTGCGGAAAGGATCAATGTCGAAGGAAATGGTTCCCCCGTCCGGTCCTTTGATTTCCTGGGCTTCCAGATCAACGGTCAGGGTCGCGTTCGACCCTCGATCCGCGTCATCCATCAGCATTTCCAATTGCTCCGGAGACACCCGGATCGGCAGAATACCGTTCTTGAAGCAGTTATTATAGAAAATATCCGCAAAGCTGGTGGAGATCACGCAGCGGATCCCGAAATCCAGCAACGCCCATGGGGCATGCTCACGGCTGGAGCCGCAACCGAAATTATCACCGGCTACCAGAATCTCAGCACCGCGGTACGCCTGCTGATTGAGGACGAAATCCTCTTTCTCTGATCCATCATTCTCATAGCGCATTTCGGCGAACAGGTTTTTACCCAGACCGGCCCGCTGAATGGTTTTCAGATACTGCTTGGGGATGATCATATCGGTATCGATATTGACCAGCGGCATGGCGGCGGCAACGCCTGTGAGTTTCGTGAATTTATCCATCTTCTCTTCCCCTTATGCCAGATCGCGTACGTCTGTCAGACGACCGGTCAGTGCAGCCGCTGCCGCCATGGCTGGACTAACCAGATGGGTACGCCC
>DIYE01000217.1:3828-15395 GCA_002428885.1 Alphaproteobacteria bacterium UBA6062 | reverse complement strand
ACCGGCAACCTTGATCTCTCCGCTAGAGGGATCAATGGTGAACAAACCACCGGCATCATCACTCAAAGCATATGAAAGCGTATCCCCTTCCGGGTCATCAGCACTTACAGTACCGACAACAGTGCCAATCGCTGAATTTTCATCAACGCTGTTGTCATCCAGCGCGACGGAGTGAGCTGCTTCATTGACGTCACCCACATTGATTGTGAAGGTCTGCTGCGTGACATGCTCGCCATCGCTCACATCAACGGTCACTGAATAACTGTCCGTTCCCTCATGATCCAGCGCACCGGCAACCTTGATCTCACCGCTAGAAGGATCAATGGTGAACAAACCACCCGCGTCATCACTCAAAGCATAAGAGAGTGTATCCCCTTCTGGGTCATCAGCCGTGACTGTTCCGACCACAGTACCAATCGCTGAATTTTCATCAACGCTGTTGTCGTCAAGCGCAACGGAGTGAGCTGCTTCATTGACGTCACCCACATTGATTGTGAAGGTCTGCTGCGTGACATGCTCGCCATCGCTCACATCAACCGTCACCGAATAACTGTCCGTTCCCTCATGATCCAGCGTACCGGCAACCTTGATCTCTCCGCTAGAAGGATCAATGGTGAACAAACCACCCGCGTCATCACTCAGAGAGTAGGTGAGTGTATCTCCGTCTGGATCCTCAGCACTTACAGTACCGACAACAGTGCCAATCGCAGAATTCTCCTCGACAGTATTATCATCAAGGGAGACGGATTTAATATCAGCATTTTCGGGTGATTCCGGCGTAACCAGTGTGGTTTCCTTCGCCGCAGAAGCAACGGCAGCTGCGCCACCGCTTCTGTCCTCACCTGGATCTTCCCCCGGATTTCCAGCCTCTGTATCACCCAGAAGCGCTTCAGTTTCCTGCTGGAAGCTGTCAAACCCTGCACCGGTCTGATGCGCAATGTCGGATCTGGACGCGGCCTCTGATCCTTCGTCTGAATAATCTTTGCTTTCAGCAAGCTGTTTTGCGGAAGGGATGGTGGTCTGGTTTTCCTCATTCAGGATGTCCACGTCATCCGCTAGGAGTTGATCTGCCTGGCTTGTTTCCGTTTCCAGCGTAGTCGCACCGGCCTCATACCCGTCTCGGCTGCCTGTATGGATATTGGCGAGAGAGCGATCATATTCACTGGATGCCTGAGTTTCCTTGGCCTGCAATTCCTTTTCAGAGAAAGGGCTTTCTGTTTTGGAGACCGTCGAAGCCGTATGCTCCAGATCCTGACTCAGATTGTCTTTTGCAGTTTTGCCGCCATCACTCATGACTGATCCAGTTCAAATAAAGGCTCTTAAAAACAAGCGATAAATTTACGGATCTTCATCATAAAGTCGGGAGGCTTAATAAACGGCTAAGGAAAGTGGTTAATAGAGCCCTAGCAAATGCCTAACTTTTTACGAAAATTAAACTTTTCTGCATCACTATGGTTAATGAAGAACATGTTTAAAGAACACTGATTAGGGTCAGAATGATTGAGTGACATCATGGGGCGGGCAAAATTCAAAAGCAGGTCATCGCAGGATGACAAACCGATGTTACGCCAGGCATCCCTGCCCGGCCTGTCAGATAGCCGTCGGGATATTATTCTGTCGTCTACAGCACTCAACATTCTCGCTCTGGCTTTACCCATCCTGATCCTGCAGATATATGATCGGATCATCCCCAACAATGCGACAGATACGCTGATGCTCCTGGTGATCGGTGTCGGTATTGCTGTTATTCTGGAAGCTTTTTTCAGGCTGGGACGTTCCTACATTACCGCTTATAACGGAGCCCGCTTCGATCATATCGCCGGGTGCAGAGCCCTTGCGAGAACAACAGGCACAGATATTATCCGCTTCGAAAAGGAAGCCTCAGGTGTCTATCTGCACCGTTTTAATGCCATAGACAGTCTTAAAGACTTTATGTCCGGCAGTAATATCCTGGTTTTCATTGACCTGCCTTTTGCTGTGATCTTCCTTCTTATGGTTGGATATATTGGCGGCATACTTGTTCTGTCTCCCCTTGCATTACTGGTCTTGTTTTCCATTATGACCCTGCTCATTGGCAGAGGACTACGGAAAGCTCTCGACGAAAGAGCGGTCTGGGATGACCGCCGTTATAACTTCCTGATCGAGGTTCTAACAGGTATCCATACGGTTAAAGGCCTGGCGCTTGAAGCCCAGATGGTTCGCCGTTATGAACGCCTTCAGGAAACCACCGCGGATGTTATCAGAAGGGTCGCCTTCCAGAACAACATTGCTCAAAGCTTTGGCTCCGTCTTCTCTCAGATCACGCTGGTGTCAGTGGCAGCCTTCGGATCCGTTCTGGTGATTAACGAAAATCTGACGATTGGTGGCCTTGCGGCTTCAACTCTTCTCTCCGGGCGAGCCCTACAACCGCTATTAAGAGCCATGGGGGTCTGGACACACTACCAGAATATCAAGATCGCAAAACGGCGGGTCGGCAATCTGCTATCCCTGCCTCAGGAACAGGACCGAACAATACCCAACGAGGATCAGAAATTCCAGGCGATACAAATCCTTCCTAAATCGGAAAAAGGCGGACGCCTGGCTTTTGAAGGCGTTTCTTTTGGATATGGCGAAGAAGAAGACTCTCTCTTTCAAAATGTAGAAGCGCAATTTATCAGTGGCAGCACAACGGCTGTCGCCGGCGCTAACGGCAGCGGGAAAACAACCATGCTCTGGCTGGCCATGGGACTTATTACCCCCAAAAAGGGGCGCATTCTCCTGAATGGCGAGGATATTTGCCGCCTTCCCAGAGAGATCGTTCATGACAGAATTGCCTACCTTCCTCAGAATGGCACGATCTTTCAGGGCACTATCATGGACAACCTGACCATGTTCCGCAAAGGCAGCCTGATCGACAGGGCGCTTGCACAATCCAAGCTTCTGGGACTGGATGAAGCCATCAAACGCCTGCCGAACGGCTATGACAGTATCGTCGGTGAAGGAGCTGCAGACAGCCTGCCGGGCGGTATCCGTCAAAGGATCGCCATTGCCCGGGCGCTGGTGAGCAAACCGGAAATCATCCTGTTTGATGAAGCCAATACTTCTTTGGATGCGGCTGGCGATGAAATTCTGAAAAACGCTCTTTTCGAGCTTAAGGGCAGAAGCACCATCATTATTGTCAGCCATCGACCTTCTCTCCTGAAAATTGCTGATCATGGATACAAGATCAACCAGAAGCAGTTACTTAAGACACCTGTTGATGATCTGACAGATTATAAACCGCAGCAACCGTCCCGTCCGAAAATAAAGCTGGTGTAAGCGATGACTTTTCTTACTTCGACAATCGGCATGCCGGGAGACCGGAACTGGGGTCGCAATACCCAGTATGCCGCCTGCATCTCCCCTCTTCTGGAGGCCCTTGGCTGGCGCGGTGATGCGGAACAGGTCGTCGAGGCCATGCCCCATTTCAAAACAACCATGGATCTCCTGGATTTCAGGAGCGCCCTCGCCAACCTTCATTATGAAAGCAAATACGAAACGGCCCGACTTAAAGATATTGATACCCGGCTGTATCCGTGTCTATTCGATTCCGAACACGGCTCGCTCAAAGTGCTTCTCAGCGAGACGGAGGAGGGTCTTTATGTTTTTGATGCGCAATACCAGGAATATAAAACGCTGAACACCCGGCGGGAGCTTCGGGAAAAGGGAACTGCTTTCTTTTTCCGTCATACACCCAGTGAAAAAATCGGCCAGTGGAATTCCAGCCAGAACTGGTTTGAGGCCGTCATCGGACGCTTCAAGCCGCTGATCAAACGTATCCTGCTGGTGACCCTTATCCTGAATATCCTGGCCCTGGCGACACCGCTCTTCATCATGGCAGTCTATGATATGGTCATCGGATCAGGCTCGATAGAAACACTGGGATATCTCCTCGGGGGCGTCGGCATCGCAATTGTGTGTGATATCTGTCTCAGGCTGATACGCGGATCTATTCTTTCTTACATCGGCGCCAGGCTGGATTACATTGTCGGCAGTACCGTTTTGCAAAAAATCCTGTCTCTGCCCATCCGACAGACGGAAGGAACTTCCCTGGGGTCAAAAATCGCCCGATTCCGGGAGTTTGATACCATCCGGGAATTTTTTATCGGTCCGATGGCGCTGGCCTTTCTGGAACTCCCCTTTATTTTCATCTTTCTACTGACCATCGGCCTGATTGGCGGGCCTCTGGTGCTTGTGCCAATCGCAATGCTGGTCCTGTATGCACTGGTCGGATTCTTTATTTTGCCGATTATTCAACAGAAGGCATCGGATGACCTGACCCATACAGCAACCAAAGGGTCTTTTGTCACCGAGACCTTTAACAAGATGAGGACCATCAAGCAGCTCGGGGCGGAAGAAATCTGGCTTGAGCGGTTCCGGGATATTTCCGTCGGCAACGCCCTGTCGGGGATGCGCAACAATATGGTTGGAGCCGTTGCCCAGACTTTTGCCCATGTCATTATGGTCGCCGCCGGCATTCTTACGCTGACATTCGGCATTTCCAGAGTCTTTGAAGAAACCATGACAGTTGGCGCACTGGTCGCCACAATGGCTCTCGTCTGGCGGATGCTTGCGCCGACACAGGCTCTTTTCCTGGCGCTTACAAAATTGAACCAGATCAATGTCAGCATTAAAAGGCTGAACCAGCTTTTCACCCTGCCGAGCGAGCGGAACCCTTATGCTTCCTCCAAGCTGAAGGAATTCGAAGGTCATATCAGTTTCAATCGGGTCAGCTTTCGATACGCGCCGGAACAGGATCCCGCCGTTATGGGGGTTGATCTGCAGATTGCCCCTGGCGAAGTCATTGCTTTTGCCGGCGCTAACAGCTCCGGGAAATCCACCATTGTCAAATTACTGGCCGGGCTTTATCAGCCGCAGGTCGGTCGTATTTCTTTGGATGGTGTTGATATCCGGCAGATTGATCCGCTGGAGCTTCGCAAATCCATCGGTTATATGCCGCAATATAGCGAGCTGTTTCACGGAACCATTCGGCAAAACCTCTTGCTGGCCGCCAGCACAGCGAGTGAACAGCAGATTCTGGAAGTCTGTGAATGGGCCAATCTCACCGACGACATCAATAAACTGCCGGACAAACTGGATACCCGTATCGGCGATCAGATGATGCAGCAGTTACCGGCTGGTTTTCAACAGCGGCTTATTATGGCCCGTGCCTTTCTTGCCAACGCGAAGATCATGATTTTCGATGAGCCTGGCAACACCCTTGACGAGGAGGGTGACAAGGCTTTTCTGGAAGCCGTGCGCCGGATGCGTGGCAAGGCCACTGTTCTGATGATCACCCACCGCCCCAGCCATATGCGGGCTGCTGACAAAGTTGTTTTAATGAATCGTGGAACCGTCCAGACGGTCGGTCCTGCCGCTACCGTAATTCCCCTTCTGTTCGGAGGTGCCTGATGGCTGACTCTCTTAAATTCATCTCAATCGATCAGGAGAAGTTCCGGGAGGAAACCCAGCCGCTTGATAAAGGAAAGCCTGAAAGCATGCGTCTTGGGCAATCCATTATGCTCGAGGAGTCGGGACCACCGTCTCTGCTGAGAACAGCGATCCTCTTCTGTTTTGTTATCCTGCTGGCTTTTATCGTCTGGGCCCAATACGCGATTATTGATGAAGTCGCCGTCGCTTCGGGCGAAGTCATTCCGTCCGGTACGGTACAGACCATTCAACATATTGATGGCGGCATTATCAGCGACATTACCATTGAAGAGGGCGAGATTGTCGAGAAGGGACAAACCCTGATCCGGCTTGATCCAACAGATACACTGGCAGAGCTCAAGCAACTATCGACACAACTGGCGATCTGGACATTAAAAATCGACCGTTTAAAAGCCTTTGTGGAGGGTGGAGAAATCCGGTCTGTTTATTCCGGCTCCCGATATGAAGATCTGTTTAAGGAACAACAGGAACTGCTGGCTATTCAGCGACTGGATCTTGGCAACCAGAAACGTGTTCTTCAGACACAGATTGATCAGCGCATTGGTGAACGGGATCTTCTTCAGGATCAAATCAGGATCCTCGAAACGCAGATTGCACCCCTCAAAGAACAGATGGAAATCCGCCGGGGTCTCCTCAAGAATAAAACACTCAGCCGCTATGATTTTCTGGAATCCCAGCGCCAGTATCTGAAGGAAACAGGCCAACTGGACGAGTTAAATCTAACGAGAAGGTCTCTTGATCAGGCAATCGCAGAAGCGCAAGGTAGACTGACAGAACTTGAAAGCAGGATTAAACGCGAAGCGCTGGATGAAATGGCCACAGCCAACGCCGAAGCTCTCAGAACCCGCGAAGAGCTGGATAAACTGCAATCCATCATTGGGCGACTTGACATTAGATCTCCCGTTGACGGTGTTATTCAGGGACTTGACGTCAATTCAATCGGAACTGTTCTTCAACCTGGGAACCCTATCGTCTCTGTCGTTCCCATTGACCAGGAACTCATTCTGGAAACCAGGGTGAGGCCTGAAGATATTGGCTTCCTGCAACTGGGTCAGGACGCAACCGTGAAATTCACAACTTATAACTTCTCTCGCTATGGATCGATCATGGGTGAGCTTATTCACCTGTCGGCAACAACATTCCAGGATGAGGAAGGGGAAAATTTCTATAAAGGCAAGGTAGCCTTGTCACAGCCCTATGTAGGAAGCGATCCAACGCGAAACCTCATTCTGCCTGGCATGACAGCGACCGTGGATATTCATTCCGGAAAAAAAACGCTGTTGGATTATCTCCTGAAGCCAATCCACACGACACTGGCTCAGTCTTTCAGGGAACGCTAGAGCATATATTACTCAGTCTTCCTTTATCTGCCGCTTGATTTCTATTTCCTGGGCAAAATGCTGAACCTTGTTAATCTGCCGCAGTTTCTGGATCATGGGGGTGGAGAGGATCTGCCCCTTTCCAAGAAGGAGCCGGTCCCCTTTACTATATACATCAGCCATGATCAGATCCCCTTCCTCCAGCATCAGAAGAGAAACGGACTTAATCTCATACTTGATTTCTTCCTGCTGGCTGGCGGCATCCGGCACCAGGAATTTCTGCGCAAAATTAAGAAGATCAGGATCATACAGAGCCGCCCTCTGCTTGAGAGTTTCAAAAGCAACAGCTAAATCCGCCTCTCCATCGCATGCCCTTGCAAAATCTGAAAGCAGTTTGAGGATACGACCCAGCAACGGGATATCTTTCCCTTGCGTCTCGTTGTAAGGAAAACCTTTCCCGTTGAACCCCTTGCCTTGATAGAAGACACCTTCAGAAACCGTATCCAGGCGCGGAATGTTGCTGATCAGATCCTTGGCGGCTTCCGGCGCCTGCTCCACCAAAGCCTGCTGGCTTTCGGTCAAGTTCTCACCAGAGGACAGTTTAAGCTGGATATCTGTCGGCAAAGTAATAAGGCCGATGGAATGAAGCATAATACCCATATCCAGCTCCCACTTGGAAACTCCTTTGATATGTGTACCCAACTTCTGCCCCCATCCCCGCATGAGATAGGTCATTCGGGAGGATGACTCATCCTGCAGACCAATCAGATCAACGAGTAATTTCACACTGCCGGCCAGTGTGCGTTCCAACAATTCCTGTTCGTTCTTCTTGATACGATAGAATTGATCAGCCTCCTTGATCACAGCAAGGAGATTCTCGGCCGGGCATGGCTTTTCCAGGAACCGAAAGACCCGACCGTCATTAATGGCTTTGATAAGCAATTCGCTCTGGGTATTACCGGTCAGCATGACGCGGATGGTGTCCTGTTCCATGTCGCTGACATGCCCAAGAAATGTAAGCCCATCCATGCCGGGCATCTGCTGGTCACTGACAACGACACTGAAAGGCCCCTCCTCTTTAAGGATCTGCAACCCTTCATCTCCTCCCAGGGCCGTTGTGAGATCTACCTGTTTTCTTAACGTCCGACGATAACCATTCAGGACAGACTGTTCATCATCGACGATCAGTACTTTTGCCATTCAAGCCCCCATTCCTTCCGCCCTAACCCGTTCTATCTCGCGGGTAAAAATAACCAATGTAGGATCTTCCGGATCACACCGGTCCGCAAATTCCGGAAAAACAAGCGCCAGGACAGCGCGAACGAACATGCAAAGATCATCACTGGATGTCAGGATTTTTTCGAGACTGAGATACTGCAATAACTCATCCGGAAACCCCCAGATTGTCGCCAGATACCGTCCATCGTCCAGTTCGGAACCCGAGATCTCACCACATCTTTCAAGCATGGCGGACAACATGAAAAATTTGCAGACCTGTCGGGCAAGAGACCAGTCTTTTTCAGCCATCCCGATTTTGAGACCCACCCGCTCGCCAATATCGGCAGCGATAGAAATTTGCTGGAAAATATCAGCCGTATCCGACTCCTGATTTACCCTGTTGATAAATCCGTCGGTCTCCATCAAAGAACGAACGATGTCCAACCCCAGCAAACGGACGGCTTCTCCCGGAACAAGAATATAGTTTCCGGTCCCGAAATAAGCCGAGTTCGTCAACTGTACGAGCTTGGATGAAAGGCTTATATCTCCAGCGACAATATTGGTCACGGATTGCAGGTCAGCGTCTGCCTTGGCAAGTTCCGCCGCCAGACTCTGATGGATATGATCCGGACTTGGACAAGCCTGAAGACTGTTCATTTTTTGCCAAATTTCGGGACGAACAGTCTCACGCGCTGCAAAAACCTTGTCTATCATAGCGGTGAGATCTTCTATATCTGTAGGTTTAGCCCAGAATTGGTGACTGACACCCACCGCCCTCAATGTGGATTCTGCATCGGATTGACCGGACAGAATGAAGCGTACGGTATGGGGATGTCTCTCCATAATATGGGTTAGAAGCTGGGCGCCATCCATTTCCGGCATGCGCATATCGCTGACAATCAGATCAAAGGCCTGCCCTTCCATGATCTCCAGTGCTTCAGCGCCACTTGCCGCAAAATGCATATCCCATTGTTTTCGCCGTGATCTCAGCGCCCTCTTGATACCTCGTAACAGATCCGCTTCGTCATCGACAAAAATCATTCTAATCATGAGATCTCCTCAATAACCGAGGACTGCGCCGAGGTCGTTGCTTTTGGGAATTGCAAGGTAAAAGTCGTTCCCTGGCCTTCCTCGCTGGAAACGGCAATATGGCCGCCATGCTTGTTCACAACGATATTATGAATGATGGCCAGCCCCTGCCCTGTGCCCTTACCCACTTCTTTTGTCGTAAAGAAAGGATCATAGATTTTCTCAAGATTGGCTTTTGGAATACCGCAACCGGTATCGGAAACCTCTACACTGACGAGCTCTCCTTCGAGCGTTGTCTTAATATTGATATTGCCAAGATCATCAGCTCCCTTTTCCTCAATGGCCTGTGCAGCATTCACCACAAGGTTCAGAAGAACCTGGTTGATATCACCAACATATCCGAGAATTGCCGGCAGGTTTTCATCAAGATCCATCTTCAGATTGGAGACATACTTCCAGTGATTGTGGCTGACGGTCGCCGTCGTTTCGATAGCCTCATTAATATTGACCGAGCTTTTTTCTTCGGAACCGGGATGGGCGAAATCCTTGATCGCAGATACGATTTTCGCCACCCTTTTCGTGCCCTCCCGCGACTGTTCAATACTGCTTGGAATTTCTTCTTCCAGAAACTCGAAATCAGCGTCTTCCAGAAGGTCTGACACTTTATTTTGAACGGCCTCCTTATGCTGCTGCTCCAACCCGTCGATCAGGCCTCGCAGACCACTGACCAGGGTGTGCAGGTCTTCAAATGAATCCTGCATAAAGCTGATATTATCGCTGATATACTGGATAGGCGTATTGATTTCATGAGCGATACCGCTGGCCAGCGTCCCCAGAGCTTCAAGTTTCTGGCCGTGCCTGATTTCCTGCTCCAGAGCCTGTTTTTGCGCTTCAATAGCTCGGCTTCGGCTGACATCCCGACAGAGCCACATATAGTGCTCACCCTCTCCCCAATCCAGGCTGTTGACCGTTACCTCCAGGGGAAGAGGACCACCCTCGCTGGTATTACCCAGGGCTTCAAGCGCTTCCTTTCCCACGTAATCCGAAAGAGAGTTCTCTTCCAGGCCGAAGAGGCCATCATCCTCTTCTTCATCAGCAAAGGTGATAAATGTCAGAACGCCTTCACCTGTGAGGTCTTCTTTCTGGTTTGCAAAGAGATGCCTTGCCATTTTGTTGGAACGGACAATCCGCCCGTCTGATGTCGACAAAAGAATAGCAAAATTAGTGCGGTCGAGAATAACGGATAATTGTACAGATTCAGCGGAGACACGATCAGCAGCCTCCTGCAAACTCTGATTGACAATAAAGAGCTGACGACTTTTCTCTTCGAGCAGTCTTTCCGCTTCCTGTCTCGCCGCCTGTTCTCTTTTCAGCCTTGCTTCAAGAAGATCAACTTTCTCCATCAACCACCTCTATGCCCTAACAAGGCTGAATTTAGCGGAGCAGCCGTCTTTTCCGGTAAAGGGACGTTCGATATTGATGTCCTCTTTAAAATGCTCGACACAGGCCTCCAGCAATCCGCCTGCAAGTTCGGCAAACGGGCATTCAGACTGATACTCGATATCCAGGTGCTTATCGCCTTTTTGATCCGCAATAACGCTTGGGGTTAAGGCTTCGGGATAGAGTTTATGGACTTCGGCATGAATATAACCGTCGACGCCTTTGAGGAATTCAAAGGCACTATACTGGTTTTCAAAGAAATGCGGATACTGCTCAGTAAAGGCATTAAACAGATATTTGCCGAACGCGTTCACCAGATCCCTTACCGGCGCTCCCGTGCGCTTATGAAGCGCCGTTACCAGTTGAAGAATTTCCGTATGCGGATAAGTCCCTACCGACGTATAGACACCATGGGATTCCACCTTTGATTCAATGATAATCAGTTCCGTCATTTCCGGAGAAAAAACTTCGTCGACCATTTTAAGGAACTCGGTAAAGACAACACCTTTCATAAGCTGCTCCTGACACCCGGTTTTCGGATTTGCCCTGACGGATCACGGAGCCTGTGTTGTTAAAATCACCATGGATTTCAGTACATCGGCTCTCTCACCATCAATAATTGAACGAGTTTCATGAAAGAGCGTATTTTAAGATTGTTAATAAAATTATAATATAAAATATATCTTAATTACATTTAACGGGTATATTAAATTCGCGATACGTCAGCGGGATTTAGGCGAAAAGGAAACCCGATATATTGCGTCTGCATTGTCATCTGAAATCAAGAGCGAGCCATCCGGAAGCTCTGCAATATCAACAGGCCTGCCCCTTACCTCCCCATCTGCCCTCAACCAACCATCAATAAAGACCTGATTGCGGACCGGCTTGCCCGCCTCATCAAATGTCACCAGCATAATCCTGTAACCAATCGGATCTGTTCTGTTCCAGGAGCCGTGCTGTGCAACCAGTGCCTGTTTTCGGTAGCCTTCAGGGAATTGCTGCCCGCGGTAAAAATGAATACCAAGTGCTGCGGCATGAGCCTCAAACCGCAGAGTCGGCGGTATGAATGCTTCAGAAGACCTAACATCTTTC
>DIYE01000217.1:0-3758 GCA_002428885.1 Alphaproteobacteria bacterium UBA6062 | reverse complement strand
CGGATAGGGCTGGCCGGCATCATACTCATATGGATATCCGAAATGCTGCCCTGCCCTTGTTGAGATATTCAACTCATCCGGCGGAATCAGATCTCCGAGATTATCCCCGCCATTATCCGTAAAATAAAGAATGCCGGTATCCGGATGCCAGTCAAAGCCGACGGAATTACGAACCCCTTTCGCCTGGATCACCGGCTTAAATGTCTTGGCATCAAACCGTAGGATCGTTCCCTCAACACCCGATATTTCGCAGATATTACATGGAGCCCCGACAGCAACATAAAGGTCGCCTTTCGGGCCGATATCCATGAACCGCCAGCCATGATGCCTGAGATCAGGGAGTAAGCCGGGCCGGACAACGATTTTCTTCCGACGTCCATCCGTCCCATACAATGCTATCTGATGCTGTTCCGCGATATAGAGATCACCGGCTTCGTTGAGAGCAATGCCGTTTGGAACCTTCAGGCCATCAGCGAACAGAGAAACACTGTCCGCCTGAAAATCCCCGTTTTCATCCTGGACATGATAAACGCTCTCCCCCCGCGTTCCCACATAAACGCTTTTACCATCCTCGGAAACCGCAAGAGAGCGAGCACCGGGCACATCAGCCCAGAGACTGATCCTGAAACCCGGTGGGAGGCTCAGAAAAGAAAGCTTCTCATTTGATGCATGTGTCTGACTGCTCAAAACCAGCAGCAAGGTCGTCATCGACAGGAAAAGCTCTGTTATTTTCATCATGTGGCCTTACATAAGGATCATGAAAGATGATCCACCAGCGCCATTTCCTCACCCAGTTTTCGGAGCTCTTCCAACCAACGTCCGGCAAGCCCCGGATCACTGGGCGCAGCATGAACACCGGGCGCGAACTCTCCGCCCAGGACGGCTTCAATGGCAAAGCTTACCGGCACGGAGACCAATCGTGCCATAGCCGTATGCTCAGCATCACCATACGCATCCATCACATAGGATTTGTTATAGACTTCTTTGCCGCCTTTAAGGGCCCAGAGATCTACACAAAGAACCACACGGTCCGCCTCACCATCCTCAACAGCATATCTGTCCCATAGATCGGCGCTGATCTCCTCAAGGCGCTTATCACCCGCTTCACCCTCCAGGCTCTCAACCTCGCGGAAAATGTGATCCCAGGCCTTTGACCAACCGCCATAACGCAGGGTTCCGCGCACAAACAGTTTCATATTCATGGAGGCATCAAAGCCATATTCTTTAAGATAGGGCAGGGAATCCCGATTGGGATATACCTCAAACACCTCCCGCCCTTTTGGAAGCTGAACGTCATAATCCTCAACCGCATCCCAGGGGCGAGTAACGTCAAAGACCTCGCCATCTTTCAGGCTTTTTGACGGAGAGCGCAGCGCTTTGAGAACACCTAACGGTGACCAGCTGAATTTATAACAAAAATCATTAGGCTCTTCCGATAAGCCGCCGCAATAGGATCTGAAATAATGCTCATTGTCGGGAGAATAAGCCTCGGAATTCCGATAGTCATCCATCACCATATGGGCCATCAGATGATCAATCCCAGGATCCAATCCAACCTCATTGACGAAGGTCAGTCCTTTTTCCTTGGCAAAATTGTCCAATTCCTGCATCTGCGGGGAGATATAGGAGCTTGAGACGAAATGAGCCTCTTTGTCGAGGCAGATTTTAGCAACGACCGGATGAAAATCTCCGGGTAGCATGGAAACCGCGACATCCCCTTTTTTCAAAACCTGCTCAAAAGCTTCTATGGTGAAAGGTCGGGCATCACAATGATCGCCCTGACCGGCGATAGCAGCTTCCGCCTTTTCAACGGTCCGGTTCCAGACCGTTACCGCATGACCATTGCGTATAAGGCGGCGAATACCGGGTACGGACGACAAGCCGGCGCCCAACCAATGAATATGTGCCATATTTCTTCTCCCTGTTCGCGGATCAAAGCCGCGCGATATTTCTGTTAAACTGATCCAGCGCCCGGCCCCAAATTCCTTTTTCAGGCTCCTTCAGATCAATGAGCGCCGTCATCAGCTGTTTCGAATAGTCCTCGCTGGACTCCAGCGGCAGCATGGAAGGCAAATGATCAATCGCCACGATATCAAGCGGATTATCCCCAGCCACAGCCGAAACAGTCGGGCTATCAAATGTCGTGCTTCGATTGTAGATCGGGATCGGATTATAAGCGCTTTCAGGATCACAGCTCACATCCGCAATCACCGAAAGCCGGCGATCCTCAACCTGAATATCGTCGGCTGTCACAAAGCGAGGACAAGACGGAGACGCCAGGATACAATTCACAAAAATGGAGTGTTTCTGAATTTCCGGGAAAGGTCCGCCGGAAGCCGTTTCAGCCATATCCCATTTAGAGATATCCATACCGAGCGCCTTGCCCAGATCCGTTGCGCCACTGCCGGTTCTACCCAGGGCTCCAATGACGATCATATTAGGTTTGTTCCCAACCTTTTCGAGGCCGGTACGGAGTTCCGCCAGAAGAGCTTCCACATTGGGATAACTGCCAATTGATCCAACCGGCGGTACTAACCCTGCTTGCTGGCCAAGCCAGGTCATGACGGCAGTCGCCGCGCCTGCATACCCGGCCCAGTAACCGAAGGCTGCAATACGGCGCTCATTCTCATCCACCAGACATTCAAGATCATACAGGATACCGTTCCCGCTGACGAAACGACCCAGTGTATGTTGCCAGTCAGGCTGATCCTTATAGACATGCCCGAAATAGATATGCCGATGAATGAGATCCTCATCAGCATCCGGCAGTTCCTTGACACCAAGAATAAAGGCATCGGCGGGCGCCTCCGTCCAGGAGTCCTCCGGGGCAATATGACAACCGACAGACTGATAAGCATCCGTTGTTATGCAGCGTTGACCGGATGCTTCCACGGTAACTTTATACCCAGCTTTGATAAGGGTTTCTGCGTCTTTTGGAACAATGGCGACCCGGCGCTCATTCTCTTTTTTTTCCGCCCGGACCCAGATATGGGTATTGTCTCTTCCGGCCGATGACATATTGGACATGCTATACTCTTGAATGGTCAAATAATTCGAAAATCGACGTAAATCGCGACCTTACTTTACCCCTTTCAAAAAGACCAGCCATTGCAATCCTGAATATCGAAAGAAGATTTTTTTAGAAAGGTCGAGGGCTCATTCCCAGCCTGGGCGGGAGAGGTCTGACAAAGTATGGCGTACCAGAACCAAACCTGCCAGACAGCCCCCCTGCCTGCGAAAGGCAGAGGCTCATTCTGATCTTAAATATTTCAATTTTCTGTAAAGATTATCACACCTTGTCAGGTTTTCCATTTCTGAGGGTGCTCATTTCACGGCGATTCAGAAGTCGTGTCGGTACGCCCATCGCCAGCAACCGGTTTTCCTGCCGCCACCCAGTATCCAACCCCCATGATCAGAGCTCCTGAAACTGCGTTTCCTGAGCTCACAAAAAGAAGATTATGCGCAGCTCCGCCAAGGGTGATCAGATTTGGATGTTCCGACAGAAGGGCAACGGCGAAGATCGTCATGTTTGCCACGCTATGCTCAAATCCGGCTGCAATAAAGGCATAAAGGCAAAACCAGATAATCGCGATTTTTGCCATGTCATTTTTTGTACGTGCCGCCGACCACAAAGCAAGGCAGACCAGCCAATTGCATAAGATCCCTTTCAGGAACAGGGATAAACCGCTCCCCGTCATTTTCTTTATGGCGACCGCGTGCAGCAAAGCAGGCCCCTCTCCTGCCAGGATAATCCCCCC
>DIYE01000216.1:9173-9502 GCA_002428885.1 Alphaproteobacteria bacterium UBA6062 | reverse complement strand
GGATGTACCTATTGCCATCCGCAAGTGGCCTCTGTTGGTTTGACGGAAGAGGCGGCAAAGGCTGCTGGGCATGACGTAAAAGTCGGACGTTTCCCCTTTATCGGAAACGGTAAGGCGATTGCGCTTGGCGAGCCTGAAGGGCTTGTTAAAACGGTTTTTGACGCCAAAACAGGCGAACTGATCGGCGCCCATATGATTGGAGCAGAGGTAACAGAGTTGATTCAGGGCTTCGGCATTGCTAAAACCCTCGAAACAACAGAGCTTGAATTGATGCATACGGTCTTTCCGCATCCGACTTTATCGGAGATGATGCATGAATCTGTACTTGA
>DIYE01000216.1:6208-9105 GCA_002428885.1 Alphaproteobacteria bacterium UBA6062 | reverse complement strand
ATGATGCATGAATCTGTACTTGATGCTTATGGTAAGGTGCTCCATATCTGATTAAGGTCAAGATTGATAAGCGGACGAGGCAGCGTATTTATTCAAGTAGAGTGGTATCGCAATGACGGAACAGACACAGACTGAACAGCGGGTCAGGCATCCGGAAAAGATGCATAAGCCGGATAATCCGATCCAGCGTAAGCCTCATTGGATCCGGGTTAAGGCCCCTGTATCGAAGCAATATCATGATACCCGTGAAATGATGCGCGGCCTCAACCTGACAACAGTCTGTGAAGAGGCGGCCTGCCCGAATATCGGCGAATGCTGGTCAAAGAAGCATGCGACCATGATGATCATGGGTGAAATTTGCACGCGGGCCTGCACCTTCTGTAATGTTGCGACCGGTAAACCCGGTGCGTTGGATCCGTTTGAGCCCTTTAACGTCGCAACGGCCGTCAAGAATATGGATCTCAACCATGTTGTGATCACATCCGTTGACCGGGATGATCTGGACGACGGTGGCGCACAGCATTTTGCGGAAGTTATCCAGGCGGTAAGAGAAGCCTGTCCCAACACTACAATTGAAATCCTGACCCCTGATTTTCTGAAGAAAGAAGGGGCGCTCGAAGTTGTCGTAGCGGCCAAACCGGACGTTTTCAACCACAATATGGAAACCGTTCCGAAACTGTATCCGTCCGTTAAAAAAGGCGCTCGCTATTTTTACTCCATGCGCCTCTTGCAGCGGGTCAAGGAAATCGATCCGACGATCTTCACGAAATCAGGCCTGATGGTCGGTCTTGGAGAAACCAATGAAGAGGTTTCTCAGGTGATGGATGATATGCGGATGGCCGACGTGGATTTCATAACCATTGGCCAGTATCTGCAGCCGACCGTCAAGCATCACGCCCTTGACCGGTTTGTGACACCTGACGAGTTTAATCTCTTTGAAAAGCAAGCTTATGCCAAAGGCTTCCTGATGGTCTCTTCATCGCCATTGACCCGGTCCAGCCATCATGCCGGAGATGATTTTGCCAAGCTCAGGGCCGCTCGTGAAAAAGCCCTGCTTAAAGCCTAACAAAACCCGTCACGCGTTCTTAAGAGTAATCAATGCCGACACATGCAGAACAACGGATCCTGCCGTATACACCAGAGCAGCTTTTTGACCTGGTTGCAGCCGTTGATAAATACCCGGAATTTCTACCCTGGTGTGTCGGCTCCCGCATCAATTCACGAGACGGTAATGTGATCCTGGCCGATCTGGTGATCGGCTTTAAGATGTTCCGTGAAAAATTCACCTCCCGCGTTACGCTGGATAATGAAAATATGCGGATTGATGTCGAATATATGGATGGCCCGTTTCGCTATCTCAACAACCACTGGATCTTTGAAGACCATCCGAAGGGGTGCAATATCGACTTTTTCGTCGATTTCGAATTCCGTTCCATGCTTCTACAGAAAACCATCGGCATGCTGTTCAACGAAGCTGTTCACCGTATGATCGCCGCCTTCGAAGGCCGGGCCCACGATCTCTATACCCCCATAGGGATCGCTTCGCCGGATACGGCGGGTTAGTAGAATAATTTCCCTATAGTGTATTCCTGATTTTTATCGCACCGATGCTGTGATCCGCTGATTTTTCAAGAATAACATCAGCCCGATGTTTGGTCGGGGCGATATTCTGGATCAGGTTGGGAAGATTGACCCTATTCCAGACTTTTCTGGCAAATGCCCGCGCCTCTGATTCATTCATGTCATGATACTTATAGAAGTAGGCTTCCGGTTTTTCCTTGGCTTCCTGCTGTAACTTCAGGAAACGGGCAATATACCAATCCTCGATAATGTCAGCATCAGCGTCCAGGTAGAGGGAAAAGTCGAAATAGTCGGAAACAGCCTCTCTGGATGTCCAGTATCCGGGATAATTGGTCTGGAGAATATTAAGCCCCTCCACAATCAGGATATCCGGTTGCTCAACGGTAATATGCTCGTCGTCGATGACATCATATTTGGCATGAGAATACTGAGGGGCTTCTACTTTTGGTTCCCCACTTCGTACATCGAACAAAAAATTCAAAAGCCGCGTATAATCGTAACTTTCGGGAAAGCCTTTGCGTGACATTAGATTTCGGTTTTTCAGAACTTGGTTAGGATACAGAAAGCCATCCGTTGTGATGAGTTGAACCTTTTCATCCTGTTCTTGCAGAGCATGGCCGACCATGCGCTGTAATATTCTGGCGGTTGTACTTTTTCCGACGCCGACACTCCCGGCAAAACCGATAATGAAGGGAGACCTGAGGCTTTTTTTCAGGAACGCGCAGCGACCCTTTTTCGTATGCTTGAAGTTGGCATAGGAGAGCAGAATAAAATCGACAAGCGGACGATAGGCATTATCGATATCCGCCGTGGTTACAGTTTCCAGTAATCCAGCCTGTTCTTTGAGGATATCTGCCGATAATTCGCCGTCGACCGGTGTATGTAATTGTCCCCATTCGGTTGGTTTAAATTCCATATAGTTGCGATGTGGCTGTGGATCGATTTCAAGCATGAGATATTCCCGGGGCAAAGGCGACAGTAAGCAGTGATCGTTCAAACAGTCCTCTATCTGGGACCGGTTTTTGATATTTTTAGTTTGTTCACTGGACTTTACATACAGCCTAACACAGTTTCTTCTCAATGTCGGGATGACCAACTGAAAGACCGTTCGTTTGGAAGGGAAACGGCTTTCATACCGTTTCCCTACTCATTTAATCCGTCTGGAATTCCAGGATATCTCCTGGAGTGCAGTCCAGAGCGGCGCAGATAGCGTTCAATGTCGTAAAACGGACCGCTTTTGCTTTACCTGTTTTCAGAACGGACAGGTTCTGAATGGAGACACCGACTTTTTCGGATAGTTCATTGAGGGACATTTT
>DIYE01000216.1:776-6153 GCA_002428885.1 Alphaproteobacteria bacterium UBA6062 | reverse complement strand
GATAGTTCATTGAGGGACATTTTGCGCTTGGCAAGCATCACGTCCAGATTGACGATAATCATTTGGCGCTTCTCCTCAAATTACGCTGTTCATTTCTTCTTGAAGATCTGCTGCCGTTTTCATAACCCGGGCAATCACTGTAATGGCTAACGCCCCAATCAATATGGGATAGTCAATGGACGCGGATGTCATCAGGGCCGACATACCATCCGGAACATTCTCGCCCGCGGCCATAATCAGATCTTCAAACAGAATGCTGTCGATAATCTCCTGCAGGGAACTGATAATAGCGGTTCCCAGCATGATCCAGCCTATATTACTGATCCGGCGGGCTGTCAGAGAGGTGAAGAGTTCACCTTTTTGAAAAGCGGCAAAGAGCCTGTCGATCTGGAAGATGATCATCAGCCAGAGAATAACTATGAGTAATGTAGACAAGATCATAAAAATATCGAACCAGGCAGGAATCTCGAGTTCATCAAAATCTCCATCTTGTGAACCCGTTTGAATATCCGGATTTGTAACGGAAATTTCTTCATCGGTTACTGTGATATCGATGTCGCCGATCCCCAGAAATTCCGGCATAACCCATCCGAGAACAGATAACCCGACCAGGAAGTACAAAGCTATGCGAGCCTTTTTCGCAAAGCTCTGAATGGCGGGAGTGGAATTTTGCATGATAAATCTCCTCAGAAAAACTGAAGAGGATATGGCATGAGTAAAACCGTATTTCAATAATTATTTCATGAAAAACATTAAATAATATATTTTATTCGTTTTAAGCAGGTTTTTTGACCTGATTAATCGTAAGAGATAAAACAAGGAGAATTGCGGCAAAAATAGACAGCCAGGTTAATTGATCGCCAAACATTATCGTCCCTAGAAGAGCGGCAAATACCATTGCGACATAGTTGGCCAGAGACACGAAAGTTGCTCCATAATCCCGCGTTATTTTTAAGTAAACCAGCAAGGCCGCTCCTTCAAAGAAGGCAATACCAGAAATGGCCGGTAGATTATTGGAGGCCTGATGCCATTCTTCAAAACTGCCTGTCATCAGACTGCCCGCAACCGCAGCGAAGGAAACAATAAGGGCCTGGGCCTGGGCGACATGGGTGGCTTCTGCTGATGGCGGCCAGCGAGACGCTACAAACAAGGTATTTCCGGCATAGAGAAGTGGAACACCACAGGCAATGATAAGCCAGAGCCAGTCAGGCCGGTCCGACGGTTCTCCGCCCGCTGTATCCAAGGCAATGAGAAGAGCCACCAGAAAACCCAGTCCAATTGCGATATATTGAAAAAGAGATAGCCTCTCGATCCGCAGGACTGTTGCCAGGATCAATGTCATGATCGGCATTGTCGCAATGATAACGATAAACAGGAAAACAGTTAGATGCCGGGCAACCAGATTTTCCAGGATAAACGGAAGAATGAAGCCAAATAGACCGCTTAGAATATAAAATCTGACAGCTATTGTATCCAGGGGTGGCCAGGATCGTTTGGCAACTGCCAAAAAAGAAAAGAGAAAGGCAATACCGATTGTTGAAAGGATAATCGTTACATGAACGGGAATACCTGAAAGTCCGGCGGCTTTAATCGCCGTCAACCGGGCACTCCAAAGAAATCCCAGAAGGATCAATAGTGTAACTTTTAACAATCGGATGTCCTGACCCTAAACTCGCTGTCAATTCGCTGCAAGCAACATCATCTCAAGAGCCGTTGTGACGGTCGCCAGGCGAACTTCTGTACGGCCGATATCGCCGTAATCCATCTGGCGATGCTCAAGAACACCATCTCTGTCGGCAACAGCGAGATGAACACGGCCGCCCGGCTTATCTGCTGTTCCGCCGGGACCGGCAATCCCGGTAACCGCAACGGCAAGATGGGAGGCGGAGTGCCGGATGGCGCCTTCGGCCATTTCTCTGGCGGTCTCCTCGGCGACGGCCCCCACAGCCCGTAACGTTTCGGCGCGAACCCCAAGGATCTGCATCTTTGCCTTGTTGGTGTAGGTGATAAATCCCCGATCGACGATGGCGGATGATCCGGCAATATCGGTGAGCGCACCACCAATCAATCCGCCAGTGCAGCTTTCCGCCGTCGCGACATACCAGCCTTTTGCCTTGCAGTTTTCAATCAGTTCGGTTGCGAGTTTTGTTATTGTTTCAGGGTAGAGAGCCATTACAGAACCTGTTTGATCACAAGAAGAGAGAGAAGGGCGAAGAGGCCCGCTGCGATATCATCAATCATGACGCCGGTCGCCCCTTTGATGTGGCGATCCATCCAGCTGATAGGCCAGGGCTTAAGAATATCGAAAAGGCGAAACAGGATAAAAGCCAGCACGAATAGCACGAGATCGGTTCCGACAATCAGTAGCGGGATCCATTGACCGGCTACTTCATCAATAACAACCTCACCCGGATCTTGTTTCCCTGTTTTCTTCAGATAGATATTTGTTGCCAGAATACCGAGACAAAACACCGAAATTGTAGCAATCAGCAAGGCTTCCTGACCCGTATAGTAGAGGATAGCATAACCAAACGGCAATGCGGCGAGGGATCCCATGGTTCCCGGCGCTTTAGGACTTAGGCCTGACCAGAACCATGTGGCCGCGATAAACGCAGGATGCCAGATGGAGATCGGTTTCTTGTCCGTCATTCCGGCAATCTCACAGTCGCTATGGCCTGCGCCGCGATACCTTCTTTCCTGCCGGTGAAGCCGAGCTTCTCTGTTGTCGTGCCTTTTATTGAAATCCGGTCTATATCGAGATCCAGAATCCCTGAGATACGGTGTCGTATGGCTTCTCTATGCGGGCCTATTTTGGGCAGTTCGCACATGATGGTCAGATCGACATTACCGATAACGCCGTTTCGGTCCTTGATAAGGGAAGCGGCATGGGCCAGAAAACGGTCAGAAGAGGCTCCTTTCCATTGCTCATCGGAGGGTGGAAAATGTGTCCCTATATCACCGTCGCCAATTGCACCCAGCAAAGCGTCGGTCAGCGCGTGCAGGGCGACATCCGCATCGGAATGTCCCTTGAGACTTTTATCGTGAGCGATTTCAATACCGCCAAGCCAGATGGAATTCCCATCCTCGAAGGCGTGCACATCAAATCCAAGGCCGGTTCGAATATCTGTCAGCGGTTTCTCTGTCATGGTTGCTATATCTTCTGCGGTCGTAATTTTTCGGTTTGAACGTTCTCCCACAATCCAACGAACCGGAAGGCCGGCCAGCTCGGCAAGGGCAATATCGTCCGTGACCTGTTGATCATCGTAACTCCTATGAGCTTCCAGAATTGCCTGAAAATGAAAGGATTGTGGTGTCTGGGCAGCAACAACCGTTTCCCGGTCTATGGTACCGGTCACATTGTCGTCGTCGATAGATTTAAGGGTGTCCACCATGGGCATTGCGGGAAGAATAGCTGGATGCTTTTCCAGCGCGATAAGGCAGCGGTCAATAAGGCCGGGCGAGACAAACGGACGGGCAGCATCGTGTATCAGAACGTTATCGGGCTTCATGTCTATCAAAGCTTCCAGACCGTTCCTGACAGATATCTGCCGGGTTTCCCCACCGGCAACCCAGGGAAGGAGATCCCTGTCCTTCACAGCCTCCCGATAAAGATCCTCATCCCGGGGATTGATGATAACCTGGACGGCATCAATTCCGGAATGTTTCAGAAAAGCGTCAGCGGCCATCGCCAAGATCGCTTTATCCCAGATTTTCAAATACTGCTTGGGGAAGTCGAGGCCGGTTCTGTTGCCGCTACCGGCTGCTACAATGAGTGCGATTGTCGTCATGGCGTGACATTAGAATGTGTTACCCTTCAAGTTCAACACTTTACTGCATTTGAACGATTTGGTTGCACTGCACAATGGGATCCCCTATATTGCCTAATAGTTAGCCATAAATAACTTTGCATAAAAAATGACCATTCAAATTGGTAACATCACACTGAGAGATCCGGTTTTACTGGCCCCAATGGCCGGCATTACGGATTTGCCTTTCCGGCGGATCGTTGCCCGCTATGGCGCCGGACTGGTCTTTTCCGAGATGATTGCCAGCAAGGCGATGGTTGCGGAAACCAGACGGTCTTTGCGAATGGTCCGCTCCGGAGAGGATGAAGGGCCAATGGCCGTTCAACTGGCCGGATGTGAGCCAGGCGTCATGGCCGATGCCGCACGCCTTAATGAAGATCTTGGAGCAAAAATTATCGACATTAATATGGGCTGCCCGGTTAAAAAGGTAACATCCGGCATGGCGGGCTCCTCCCTGATGCGGGATCTGGAGCATGCGGGAAAAATTCTGGAAGCCACTGTCAATGCGGTTGATATTCCGGTGACATTAAAGATGCGGACGGGTTGGGACGATGACAGCCGCAATGCCCCTGAACTTGCCAGGATTGCCGAGAAGGTCGGAATCAAAATGCTGACCGTTCACGGCCGTACCCGTTGCCAGTTTTTTAAAGGCTCCGCTGACTGGTCCTTTATCAAACAGGTAAAGGATGTCGTAAGCATACCGGTTATCGCCAACGGAGACATTCAATCCGCCTGTGACGCACAAAAAGCCCTGGACCTTTCAGGCGCTGACGGGGTGATGGTCGGGCGAGGGGCATATGGTCGACCCTGGTTCGTCTCGCAAGTCGCCGAGTTTCTTAAATCGGGGGAGGTGCCGACGGATCCGTCTTTTGATGAGCAGGGAGCCATCGTCGACGAACATTACTGTGCGATGATTGATTTATATGGGGAACGGGTCGGAACCCGCGTCGCCAGGAAACATCTAGGATGGTACTCGGAAAGACTGCCAGGCGGTAAAGTCTTTCGAGATAAGATTATCCGGATGGATGACTGGCAGGCCGTCCGGGAAGAGATCCGTTCTTTCTACAGAGATCTCGAGATGAGTAGGGAGGTCGCCTAATGAGTGCAGTGCCTTCGTCATCCGACACTCAAACCTTCAATCCGCTTTCAGTACTCGGAGCCTTACCTGACCCGATTTTCGTTGTAGATCGGGAAGGCAAAATTCCATATGCCAATCCTGCGGGAGAGGAATTTTTCTCTTCTTCCGTCAATATCCTGAAAAAGACGGCGATTGGTAAGCTGGTTCCCTTTGGTAGCCCACTTCTATCCCTGATTGAGCAGGTGCGTGAGAGTAATGATCGGGTTTCGGAATATGCAGTGGATCTGGGGACACCAAAAACCGGTATAAAAAACGTCAATATCCAGGTTTCTTCCCTGTTTGAAAACGGCCTGGTCGTTGTTCAGATTGAAGAAAGAACCATGGCGTCAAAAATGGATCGCCAATTAACCCATCGCGGCGCGGCGCGCTCTGTTACCGCGATGGCGGCCATGCTCGCTCACGAAGTTAAAAATCCGCTTTCCGGCATTCGCGG
>DIYE01000216.1:385-707 GCA_002428885.1 Alphaproteobacteria bacterium UBA6062 | reverse complement strand
AATCCGCTTTCCGGCATTCGCGGGTCTGCTCAGCTTCTGGAAATGAATGCTTCGGACAGTGACCGGGCGCTGACGCGCCTCATCTGTGATGAAACGGATCGAATTTGCGCTCTGGTTGACCGGATGGAGGCTTTTTCCGACGACAGACCTATTGAGCGGGAAGCCGTCAATATCCATGAAGTCCTGGAACATGTGCGGCTGGTTGCCCAGAATGGATTTGCCCGCAAAATCACCTTTGCCGAAAATTACGATCCTTCACTGCCATATGTTTACGGCAATCGGGACCAGCTTGTTCAAGTGCTGTTGAATTTGGTAAAAAACG
>DIYE01000216.1:0-320 GCA_002428885.1 Alphaproteobacteria bacterium UBA6062 | reverse complement strand
GCTGTTGAATTTGGTAAAAAACGCAGCAGAGGCAGTGCCTGAAAAAGGCGGCGAGATTATCCTCACCACAGCGTATCGCCCAGGCGTAAGACTGGCGGTTCCTGGAAATGCAAACCGGATACAGCTTCCGCTGGAAGTCGGTATACAGGATAACGGCCCGGGTATTCCAGATGAAATCCTACCTCATATCTTTGACCCTTTTGTAACCACAAAAACCGGCGGTAGTGGACTGGGGCTGGCACTGGTTGCCAAGATTGTCGGTGATCACGGCGGTATCATTGAATATGAAAATTCCAGACCGGGCGGACAGTTTCTGATCC
>DIYE01000062.1 GCA_002428885.1 Alphaproteobacteria bacterium UBA6062 | reverse complement strand
AAGATGTCAAAGTCATATCCGCTGCCGCAGGCGTTTTTGCCGATCAGACCGGCTTCCCGAGCCTCATCGATGGCTGCGTTAAGATGAATGGCCTCATTCACAAACTCGCCGCGAATATAGATGTAAGCCGCCACAGCTCGCATGGCGAAACCGGCGACCAGACACCCTTCCAGCAGACGATGTGGATCAAAACGCATGATCTCACGGTCTTTACAGGTTCCGGGCTCCGATTCATCGGCATTAACGATCAGGTAATTCGGGCGGCCGTCAGATTCCTTGGGCATAAAGGACCATTTCAGACCGGTCGGAAAACCCGCGCCGCCACGCCCCCGCAGGCCGCTTGCCTTGATCTGTTCGACAATCTCATCCTGGCCGATTTCCATCAGCTTTTTGGTATTGTCCCAAACACCGCGCGCTTTTGCGCCGGCAAGACGCCAGTCCTGCTGACCATACAAATTGGTAAAGATACGATCCTGGTCTTTTAGCATCAGGCGTCTCCCGCTTTTTCGAGCAAGGTCGTCGGACCGCCTTCAGGGGCAGAATTGATCCGCTCAATCTGCGGTCCATGATCCGGCACATCGTCTTTCGCAAGACGATCCAGCAATTTTTCGAAATTATCGGCGTTCAGGTCTTCATAGAAATCGTCGTTCACCTGTATGACAGGTGCATTTGTACAAGCCCCCAGGCATTCGACTTCAAGAAGGGTGAATTTACCGTCTTCGGTGGTTTCACCGTTGTGAATACCCAGCTTGTCTTCACAGACCTTCACCAGATTATCGCAACCGCGCAGCCAGCAGGGTGTTGTCCGGCAAAGTTGCAGGAAATACTTACCGACCGGCTTCAGGTTATACATCGTATAGAAACTGGCAACTTCCAGAACCCGCATATAGGGAACGTCCAGGAATTCACCGACATATTCCAATGCTTCGCGGGAGAGCCAGTTCTCGTTCTGGCGCTGGGCAAGATCAAGCAGCGGCATGACAGCACTTTGCTGACGCCCTTCGGGGTATTTCGCGATAAAGACCTTGGCCTTTTCAATATTCTCAGGCGTGAATTCGAACGCCTTGCCGGTTTTAATAACCTGACTCATCGGTCCACCTCACCGAAAACAATATCGAGACTTCCCAGGATTGCAGAGGCATCTGCCAGCATGTGTCCTTTGGTCAGGAAGTCCATTCCCTGAAGATGTGCAAAGCCGGGCGCCCTCACCTTGCAGCGATATGGCTTACTGCTGCCGTCAGCCACCAGATACACCCCGAGCTCACCTTTTGGCGCTTCAATGGCCGTATAGGTTTCTCCGGCTGGAACCCGGACACCTTCCGTATAATGCTTGAAATGATTGATCAGCGCCTCCATAGAGGTTTTCATATCCGAACGGCGCGGCGGCGCCACCTTCGGATCTTCGCTGAGAACCGGTCCTTCCGGCATTTTGTCGAGGCACTGTTCCATAATTTTTAAGGATTGGCGCATTTCTTCGAGTCGCTGAAGATAACGATCAAAGCAGTCACCATTAAGGCCGACCGGAACATCAAAATCCAGCTCCCCGTAAACATCGTATGGCTGGGCTTTGCGAATATCCCAGGGCAATCCTGTGGAGCGCAGCATAACGCCGGAAAATCCCCAGGCCATGGCTTCTTCCTGAGTGACGACACCGATATTCACATTCCGCTGCTTGAAGATCCGGTTTTCGGTCAGCAGAGTTTCAATATCATCAAGGACTTGCGGGAAGCTCTTGATAAAGGTCCGAATGTCATCAGCCAGACCTGCCGGCATATCCTGATGGACGCCACCAACCCGGAAATAGGCTGCATGCATGCGGGCACCGCAAACACGCTCATAAAACTCCATCAGCGTTTCACGCTCTACAAAGCCCCAGAGCATCGGGGTTGTCGCCCCCACATCCATGGCTTGAGCGCAGACATTCATCAGGTGGTTCATCAGGCGGGAAATTTCCGCATAAAGAACGCGAATGAACTGACCGCGCCGGGGAACTTCACATCCAATCAGTTTTTCCGCGGCCAGAACAAAAGCATGTTCCTGTGCCATAGGTGCGGAATAGTCCAGCCTGTCAAAATACGGCATGGCCTGCATGTAGGTTTTGTTCTCGATGAGCTTTTCGGTGCCGCGATGCAGGAGACCAATATGCGGATCCACCCGCTCAACGATTTCACCGTCCAGTTCCAGAACCATCCTAAGCACGCCGTGAGCCGCCGGATGCTGCGGACCGAAGTTCAGTGTGTAGTTTTTAATCTGTACTTCACCCATCAGCCCTGCTCCGTCGCTTTTTCATCGCCCGGCAACACATAGTCGGTTCCTTCCCAGGGGCTCTGGAAGTCAAACTTACGGAATTCCTGGACCAGGGAGACCGGCTCATATACGACCCGCTTTTCATCTTCGCTGTAGCGCATTTCCACATAGCCTGTGAGCGGGAAATCCTTGCGAAGCGGATGACCTTCGAAGCCGTAGTCGGTTAGCATGCGTCTGAGGTCCGGATGACCGGCAAACATGATCCCGTACATATCCCAGGCTTCCCGTTCGAACCAATTGGCCGCCGGGAAAACCGGGACCACGGTCGGCACCGGTGTGCGGGCATCTGTTTTTACCTTAACAGTAATGCGATGATTATGTTTAAGGCTCAGAAGGTTATAAACCACGTCGAAACGCTGCGGTCTCTCAGGATAGTCGACACCGCAAACATCGCACAGAATCTGGCATTTACAGGTTGAATCATCTCTCAGGAATACCAGAACCCTATCGACGACGTCAGCCCGGACTTCAACAAAGAGTTCATTATGCTCAACGACTGTCGAGATCACTTCTGAGGAAAGTTCTGTTGCGATATGATCGCCCAGTTCCTTTAAAGCGTTTTCCATATCTTTTCCGATCTCCCTGGCTATCTGACAAAAGTACCAGTACGGCGAATCTTCTTCTGAAGCTGGAAAATTCCGTAAACGAGGGCCTCAGCAGTCGGCGGGCATCCGGGAACATAAATATCGACCGGCACAATCCGGTCACATCCCCGAACGACGGAGTATGAATAGTGATAGTAACCACCACCATTGGCACAGGAGCCCATTGAAATGACATAGCGCGGCTCTGCCATCTGATCATAAACTTTACGAAGGGCGGGCGCCATTTTGTTGGTCAGCGTCCCGGCTACGATCATCACATCAGCCTGGCGAGGTGATCCGCGCGGGACAACGCCAAGACGCTCCATATCGTAGCGAGGCTGCCAGGCATGCATCATTTCGACCGCACAGCAGGCAAGACCGAAAGTCATCGGCCACAAAGATCCGGTACGCGCCCAGTTAACCAGTTTATCAACCTGAGTGACAACATAGCCCTTATCGTCAAGCTGATCACTGATATCCCGAAAAAACTCGTCCTGATCTCCGTTCGGGACAGATGTCGGCATACCGTTAGTGGAAGGACTTACTCCCATTCCAGGGCTCCCTTCTTCCATTCATAAATAAAGCCGATTGTCAGAATTCCAAGAAAGACCATCATGGACCAGAAACCAAACATTCCAACCTCACCGAGAGACACGGCCCACGGGAAGAGAAAAGCGACTTCAAGATCAAATATAATAAACAGGATGGCAACCAGGTAGAACCGGACATCAAACTGATTTCGGGCATCATCGAAAGGTTCGAATCCGCACTCATAAGGAGAGAGTTTTTCTGCGTCTGGATGTTGCGAAGCAACAACCATAGAAGCAATGACGATAACAGCTGACAAACCTACGGCAATTCCTAAAAAAATCAGGATTGGCAGGTATTCGATTAGCAATGTTTCCATTTTATCGACTATGACGAAATCCAGCATTTTAGGCTGCTGGTCTGTGTCACTCCCTCTAGCTCAAATTCGGGCGCGTTTTATAGTGCTGGGTTATACGGAAAAAACGGTAATTGGCAACAAAATTTCGCCAAATTCTTTCAATACGAAAACCCAGTACAGCAATACTCGGGCCGCATTAAAGATGTCTTAACTATAGAAGTTTTTTTGGGGAAAGTGGCGGGAGTGACGGGACTCGAACCCGCGGCCTCCGGCGTGACAGGCCGGCGCTCTAACCAACTGAGCTACACCCCCGCTGTGAGGCCGTGTTTTATTGAAGCCGGGCGTCCCTGTCAAGCAACATAAACACAATAATGAAAGAAAAATGACGATGCTCGTTTTTTAGCGGAAAATCGGCAGTTTTCGTAGGTTTCAGAACACCACTATTTATGAATAAACAAACCTGTTTTAAGAAGATGAGAGAAAATTTTTCGAAAATAAATTTCCATGCTGCAAATGCCCGGAAAATTTTCTGAATCGTATTTCCCCCATTACCTGCTTATTCTCACGCGGCTTTCTTATGTTTCGATTTCCTGCACAAGGAAAGGGAAATTATAAAAAAACTAATAGAATCCATGCGTTGCTAATTAGACACACATGGTTAACAAACAATTTTTCGTGAGTCATCGTTACATCTTGCCGATTCAGAATGAAGGTCGGAATACGGAACGATTTCTCGCCCCTCGTCTGTTCAGTTGCTCTTCTCATATCCGGAACCATACGGTTTACAAAAAGGAAGAGACTATGCAACTTGAAGGAAAGACGGCACTGATTACAGGTGCCAGCTCGGGGATCGGACGGGCAACCGCCAAACTCTTTGCAAGACGGGGCGCTAATGTGATCGTTTCCGCCAGGCGTACAGCAGAACTATCGATCCTTGTCAGTGAAATCCGTAATGAAGGCGGTCAGGCAGAAGCCCTGGCCGGCTCCGTTTCAGATGAAGGGCTTGCTGGTGATCTGGTATCTCTGGCCAAAGATAAGTTTGGCGGTCTTGATATCGCTTTCAACAATGCCGGAACACTGGGTGCGATGGGCAGTCTGCCGGAAGTTACTCCTGATGGGTGGCGAGAAACGATCGAAACCAACCTGACAGGTGCTTACCTGGGTGCCCGGGCCCAGATCCCGGCTCTTCTGGAAAGAACAGGCAGTTCCCTGATTTTTACCTCTACCTTTGTTGGTTACACAGCCGGCTTTCCGGGGATGTCCGCCTATGCGGCTGCCAAGGCAGGTGTTATCGGCCTGATGAAAAACCTGGCGTCCGAATATGCGCCCGAAGGATTGCGGGTTAATGCCCTTCTTCCAGGCGCAACCAACACTCCCATGGGGCAGAGCGTTGCAGCAGAACCGGATGTAAAAGCCTACATCGAGGGGATTCACGGACTTAAACGACAAGCTCAACCGGAAGAAGTGGCTCAGGCCGCCCTCTTCCTCGCTTCGAACCAGTCGAGTTTTGTGACAGGTCACGCTCTTCTCGTTGATGGCGGGGTTTCAATCTACAAAGCGTAACGATAAAGGTTAGAGAATCAAAAGGCCCGCAAAAGCGGGCCTTTTTTGATAGATGGTGGGTGATGAGAGATTCGAACTCCCGACCCCCTCGGTGTAAACGAGGTGCTCTAACCAGCTGAGCTAATCACCCGAATATTCGTCCCACTTACGCGGTGCGAGGCAGTGTATATCAGTCCCCATTGGCAAAGGGAAGATAAAAAAAGAGGCCGGTCGATTTTTTTTCGACCCGGCCCCATTTATTCTGAAAAAACAGCAGTTTTTAGCCGTTCACAGAGTCTTTCAGAGCTTTACCAGCCTTGAATTTTGGCTGCTTTGACGCAGCGATCTGGATTGTTTCACCAGTCCGTGGGTTACGACCCTCAGAGGCTTTACGCTCAGCAACGCTGAATGTTCCAAAGCCAACCAGGCGAACATCATCCCCTGATGCCAGAGCCTTTGTTACTGCTTCCAGTACCGCGTCCACGCCTTTATTTGCGTCCGCTTTACCGAGACCAGAAATTTCAGCCACTGCGGCAACGAGATCGTTCTTATTCACTATAAGCCCCCTTCAGTTTCCTTTGACATATTTATCCGTCAAAATTGTTCCAACAAAAGACGGATGAATACTAGAGGCCCGTTTTCCGTCGGTCAAAGGGAAAATGAAAGATATCCCCAGCTTTTCTGCGACTTATAGACAGTTTTCGTAAAATTTAGTGCGTTGTCAGGCCATCTGTCACTTTTTGTGCGGATGCAGCACTGGCAAGTTCCTGTGCGAGACGCTCTTCACTCCAGTTAAGAGGCTCCAAAGGCTTGGTCAGAGCGACTTTCAACACCTCATTAACGTCGGATACTGGTATAATTTTCAGACCTTCCTTAACATTATCGGGAATCTCTGCCAGATCTTTTTCATTGTCGTGAGGAATCAGCACTGTTTTGATTCCGCCGCGCAGAGCAGCGAGGAGTTTTTCCTTCAATCCGCCAATCGGCAAAACACGCCCGCGCAACGTCACTTCCCCTGTCATGGCCACATCTTTATGAACCGGAATGTCCGTCAAAACGGAAATGATGGAAGTCACCATGGCAATACCCGCAGACGGTCCGTCTTTTGGTGTTGCCCCTTCCGGAACGTGAACATGAATATCATGACGATCAAAGTCGGTTGGCTTCACGCCCATTTCCAGGCAGCGGGACTGAACAAAGCTTTTCGCAGCCTGAACAGATTCCTGCATCACGTCACCCAGCTTACCGGTAATCTGCATGCGGCCTTTACCATACAGTTTAACCGCTTCGATGGTCAGAAGTTCGCCGCCAACCTCGGTCCAGGCGAGACCTGTGACAAGCCCAACCCGATCTTCTTCTTCAATCTCACCAAACCGATGACGGCGAACACCGGCATAGGTTTCAAGATTTTCAGGTTCCACATGGATGGATTTCGTACCATCCGTGATGATTTCCTTCACGGCTTTACGGGCCAGCTTGGCAATCTCACGTTCCAGATTACGAACACCGGCTTCACGACAATAGTAGCGGATCAGATCCCGAAGCGCATCATCGGAGACAGTCCATTCACCCTCTTTAAGGCCATGGTTTTTCCGCTGTTTTTTGATCAAATGACGTTTAGCGATTTCAACCTTTTCATCTTCCGTATAGCCGGACAGGTTAATAATCTCCATTCGATCCCGAAGCGGACCCGGCATATTCAGGGAGTTTGCCGTACAGACAAACATCACTTCCGACAGGTCATACTCGACTTCCAGGTAATGATCGGCAAAATGAGTATTCTGTTCGGGATCCAGAACTTCCAGAAGGGCGGAAGACGGATCACCCCGGAAATCATTTCCAAGCTTGTCGATTTCGTCAAACAGGAAAAGCGGGTTAATGGATTTCGCTTTCTTCATTGACTGTACAACTTTACCCGGCATGGATCCGATATAGGTCCGGCGATGGCCGCGAATTTCCGCCTCATCCCGAACACCGCCTAAAGCGACGCGAACAAAATTCCGTCCTGTTGCCTTGGCGACAGACTGACCGAGAGATGTCTTACCAACACCAGGCGGTCCGACAAGACAAAGAATGGATCCCTGAATTTTCCGGACGCGCTGCTGCACGGCGAGATATTCCAGAATGCGTTCTTTGACTTTTTCCAGACCATAATGATCATCGTTCAGGATCTTTTCAGCAAGAGCCAGATCCTTTTTGACGCGAGTGCGTTTCCCCCACGGGATTCCCAAAATCCAGTCCAAGTAATTCCGGACAACCGTTGCCTCGGCAGACATCGGGCTCATGCTCCGCAGTTTTTTCATTTCCTGCTGGCATTTTTCCCGAGCTTCCTTGGTCAGTTTGGCATTGCCGATTTTTTCTTCAAGTTCAGACAGCTCATCCCGGCCATCTTCCCCCTCGCCCAACTCCTTCTGAATGGCTTTCATTTGCTCATTCAAATAATATTCCCGCTGGGTTTTCTCCATTTGCCGTTTAACGCGGCTACGGATTTTCTTTTCGACCTGCAGAACACCGATCTCATCTTCCATCAGGCTGTAAACCCGTTCAAGACGTTCAGTTGTTCCTTCAATTTCAAGCAGTTCCTGCTTTTCAGCAATTTTTAGCGCCATGTGGGACGCCATGGTATCGGCCAGTTTTGACGGATCGTCAATCTGGTTCAAGGACACCAGGACTTCCGGCGGCACTTTGCGGTTTAGTTTCACATACTGTTCGAATTGCGCGATGACGGAACGGGCCAAAGCTTCCAGTTCGGCTGTTTCATCATCCCGATCTTCGACAATTTCCGCATGGGCCTGGAAGAATTCTTCATTATCGGAAAAGTGATGAATACGCGCCCGTTCGACGCCCTCCACCAGAACCTTAACGGTTCCATCCGGCAATTTCAAAAGCTGAAGAACAGAAGCAATCGTACCGACGCGGTGAATGTCGTCTTCTCCCGGATCGTCCTGATTGGCATTTTTCTGGGCAACCAGCAGGATCTGCTTGTCATCTTTCATGACATCTTCAAGAGCACGGACTGACTTATCCCGGCCAACGAAGAGCGGGACAATCATATGCGGAAAAACCACGATATCCCGAAGAGGCAGAACTGGGAAAACTTGTGTATGAGGTGTGTCGATCATTCTGTCGCCTTTTGGGATCGCCATCGCTTTGCGCGAAGAAATCAGAAATCGACTGGCGACCCGGAATAAAAAAAGGACGAAGGGGCCCTGCAGCCCCTTTGTCTTTACTGCTTATGCGCTGCTTGTTGCGTCTTGTCGGTCTGCGTAGATATAAAGCGGCTGTCCTGTTCCCTCAACGACATCGCCGTTGATCACAATCTCCTCAACCCCCTCCAGGGTTGGCAGATCATACATGGGATCCAGTAGAATACCTTCCAGGATGGATCGTAGACCACGGGCACCTGTCTTGCGTTCGATCGCTTTCTTCGAAATGGCGGATAAAGCATCATCTGTGAAGGTGAGCTTGACATCTTCCATATCGAACAACCGCTGATACTGTTTAACAAGCGCGTTTTTAGGACTTGTCAGGATCTCAATGAGAGCTTCTTCATCGAGATCTTCCAACGTTGCAACAACAGGGAGACGTCCGACAAATTCCGGTATCATGCCGAACTTGGTCAGATCATCCGGCTCAACATCTTTGAGCAACTCGCCAACATTCTTGTCTTCATCGCTGCGAACATCAGCCCCGAAACCAATCGAAGTGTCCTTGCCGCGAGAACCGATAATCTTATCCAGTCCGGCAAAAGCACCACCGCAAATAAAGAGGATATTCGTCGTATCCACTTGCAGGAATTCCTGTTGCGGATGTTTCCGGCCACCTTGTGGTGGTACGGAAGCAACGGTTCCTTCCATGATTTTCAGCAAAGCCTGCTGCACGCCTTCACCGGAGACATCCCGGGTGATAGACGGGTTATCAGATTTACGGCTGATCTTATCGACCTCATCAATATAGACGATACCGCGCTGAGCCCGCTCCACATTATAATCGGCAGCCTGAAGAAGCTTCAGGATGATGTTTTCCACATCCTCACCGACATAGCCGGCTTCCGTCAGCGTTGTTGCGTCCGCCATCGTGAAAGGCACATCCAGAATGCGAGCCAGTGTCTGGGCAAGCAGTGTCTTACCGCACCCTGTTGGTCCGACCAGCAGGATATTGGATTTTGCCAGTTCCACGTCATCTGTTTTCGCACTGTGGTGAAGTCGCTTGTAATGGTTATGTACCGCGACTGAGAGCACCTTCTTGGCATGTTTCTGGCCAATGACGTAATCATTGAGAACGTCACTGATCTCGAGAGGTGTCGGCACACCATCGCTGGATTTCACCAGGGTGCTTTTATGCTCTTCCCGAATAATATCCATGCAGAGTTCGGCACACTCATCGCAAATGAACACGGTCGGTCCAGCGATAAGCTTGCGCACTTCATGTTGGCTCTTGCCACAGAAGGAACAATACAGGGTATTTTTCGAATCTCCGCCACTCGTTTTGCTCATAGGCACTCCAATTATCGGTTGGACGTTCCATATTAGCCGCCGACCGGGCTACCGACAACAAGAATGTTAAATTCCTGTGACGGTTCACTGGTCAGACAACACTATGTGTCCAAGAAGACCATGATAAGGTTTATGGCCTCAATATTTCGTTAACAGCTACATAATCACTGAGCCGTTTACGAACAAGTTCACGATTAGAAAAATTACTGTGAGGCTATTTGTCGCTGCCTGATTCAGGCTCAAGGGCGTCCGGCCGCTTGGAGACCACTTCATCGATCAGTCCAAACTCTTTGGCTTCATCCGCTGTCATGAAGTTATCACGCTCCATAGCACGTTCGATAACATCAAGCTTCTGACCTGTATGCTCGACATAAAGGTCATTCAAGCGAGCACGTACTTTCAGGATTTCACGAGCCTGGATTTCGATATCCGTCGCTTGTCCCTGTGCACCGCCGGATGGCTGGTGAATCATAACGCGGGCGTTTGGCAGCGCGTAACGCTGCCCTTTTGTTCCTGCTGTCAGCAGGAAGGACCCCATGGAAGCGGCCTGACCGATACAAACCGTGGCAATATCCGGTTTGATATATTGCATAGTATCATACATCGCCAGGCCAGAGGTAACGACACCGCCTGGTGAGTTGATATACATGGAGATCGGCTTGTTCGGATTTTCCGCTTCCAGGAACAGAAGCTGCGCCGTGATCAGGCTGGCCATACCATCATGAACCTGCCCCGTGACAAAGATAATTCTCTCTTTCAGAAGCCGAGAGAAAATATCATATGCCCGTTCGCCCCGTGCGGATTGCTCCACAACCATCGGAACAAGGGTGTTCATATAAGTATCGATCACATCGACCATTGCGCATCTTCCTCAAAAAAATAAGTGGTTATTTCAATTTGCATATCATTGTAGAAATTTCCACCTAATTTCCGAAATTATTTTTCGGTCTTTTTAGCGGCAGCTTTTTTGGCTGGTGCTTTTTTCGCCGGTGCCTTCTTCGCAGCCGGCTTATCAGCATCCGCCTTTTTCTTAGGAGCTGCTTTTTTCGCCGGCGCTTTCTTGGCAGCCGCTTTTTTCTTCGGCTTTTCTTCCGGCGCATCATCCGGATCCGCAGTCAGTTCTTCAACAGAAACTTTCTTTTCGGTCACCGTTGCAAGTTCAGCAATGAAATCAACAACTTTGTCCTCAAAGATCGGAGCCCGCAGAGAATTCTGCATTTCCGGATTCTTCTGGAACATTTCGAAGATCTGCTGCTCTTGTCCCGGGAAGTTCCGAGCCTGTGCGATCATGGCCTGCTGAACTTCTTCGTTACTCACATCAATGTTGTTGATGCGACCAACTTCCGCCAGCAACAAACCGAGACGGACACGCCGTTCGGCAATATCCGTATATTCGGCTTTCAGTTCTTCTTCAGACTGATCCTGGTCTTCCATCTTCTGGCCGGACCGTTCCAGTTCCTGCGTAAACTGTTCCCAAATGCTGTTAAACTCAGATTCTTTCATGCCCGGAGGGACATCAAAGGAATGATTGTCAGCAAGGGCATCCAGCATATTCCGTTTCAGGGTCTGACGGGACTGCTGTCCATATTCCTCTTCCATACGTCCACGAACGGCATCCTTCAGAGCTGCCAGGTCGTCCAGACCCATTTTCTTGGCAAACTCGTCATCGATTTCGACCGGTGCGGCTTCCTGAACTTCATGGACAGTGACGTCAAAAACAGCTTCTTTACCGGCCAGTTCTTCAGAACCATAATTTTCCGGGAAAGTCACGTTGACGGCAACTTCATCGCCGCCTTTCTGACCAATCAGCTGATCCTCAAAGCCCGGAATAAACTGACCGGAGCCGAGTTCAAGCTGATGCCCTTCAGCGGTACCGCCTTCAAAGGCAACACCATCTACCTTGCCGACAAAATCAATGAGCAGCGCATCGCCTTCTTTAGATTTCCGGTTACGGGCAACCTTTTTGAAGTTCTTTTGCTGACCGGCAATCTGCTCAAGCGCTTCGTCGACTTTATCGTCAGCGACATCAGAAACCAGTTTTTCAAGCTTCAGCTTGGAGAAGTCCATCGGTTCGAAGTCAGGCATGACTTCGACTTCGATCGTGAATTCCAGATCTTCGCCTTCATCGAATTTGGTAATTTCGATTTTCGGCTGCTGTGCAGGCCGCAGATCGTTGTCGTTCAGGGCCTTCTGGCTGGTTTCATTAACTGTCTCTTCCAGGATTTCGCCCATGACGGAACGACCGAAACGCTGACGCAGAATGTTCATGGGGACTTTACCGGGACGGAAACCCGGCAGCCTGACCTGCTGTCCGACAGTGGTCAGTTTTTCTGTAACTTTACTTTCGATTTCAGCCGCTTCAACAACAACTGTAAAATCCCGTTTCAGCCCCTCGGAGCTCGTTTGTGTAACCTGCATGAACGATTACCCGTCAATTCTGTTAAAAGATCAATGTCTGCACAGGCGACCGGCAATGATGCCCGTCGCAAAAATTTTTGGTGCGGGTAGAGGGAGTCGAACCCCCACGCCTCTCGGCACCAGAACCTAAATCTGGCGCGTCTACCAATTCCGCCATACCCGCACTGTGTTGTCCATATTAAACCGGCTTTCAACAAGCCTTTCCCATATGGAGCGGCGTTCTATAGCACAGGAATTCTTCCATTGACTAGGGAAATTCTGATCTCATCCACAAGAAATAGCAGGAAATGTCATTTTAGCCGCTTTTTAAAGGCCTTCCCGCTGTGTATGACGATCATAAAAAAGACAAAACCCCGCTTCGAAAGGCGGGGTTTTTGGGAACTATAGAAAAACCGACGATCAGTTTGCGACGTGATAGTCTCTTGCAAAAATATCAAGAGCCAGAACCCTGACACCCTGCGGATCTTTATAGCCGCTGCCGAACAGCGTTTTTTCAAAATGTACGTGGGGAATACCTTGCTCGTCATCAATTATATGAATGACCCTGGCTTCTTCCTGGGCACTGATTTGCATATTTCGATAAAATCTATCTCCGCAACCAATCTTTTCCCGTAAATTGTTCTTTTTAAACAACATGACAAATCCAAACACTAAAAAATCTTCTCTATTACACCGTAATATAAAGAGAAATTGTAAATAAACCCTTTACAGTAGAATAAACCGGTTCAGATTTTTCTGTTGAAGATACTTTCTACATAATATCCTGAAAAATATACGGTATTTCGCCTTCAATATCCTCGGCAATCAAGCCCGGCCCAAAAGCATAAGCCGCTTGTCCATGAATCCACGCGGCAGCGGCAGTCATCAAAAAAGGATCTCCGCCTGCAGACACCAGGCCGGTAATAATTCCCGCCAGAGCATCTCCTGAGCCCGCGGTCGCCAGCCAGGGAGGCCCATGATTATTCATAATTGCCCGGCCATCCGGATGGGCAATAACCGTTGTAGCCCCCTTCAACAGGATAATGGCTCCCGATAGACAAGCAGCCTGCCGGGCGCGCTCCAGTGATGAACCTTCCACATCGAAAAGACGCAAAAATTCGGCTTCGTGAGGCGTCAGGATAACCGCACCGGCTTCTTTGCCTTTGATCTTATTGAACAGCTTCTCCGGCTCTTTTTTAAATACCGTTAGCGCATCAGCATCCAGAATAACAGTCCCGCATCCTTCAAGCGCCGTTTTCGTCATCTGTCTTGTACGCTCATGGACACCGTTTCCGGGACCGACCAGAACAGCGCCGATCCGCTTATCTTTGAGCCAGTCCGGGAAATCCCCTGCTTCCAGAGCCTTCACCATAACGGCCTCAAGAACTGTCGCGTAAACCATAAGTGCTGAAGGAGGTGAGACAACCGTTACAGCACCGGCTCCCGCCCTCAGGGCGCAGCGGGAAGCAATTCTGGCGGCGCCCGTGGATGAGATCCCTCCTCCGACAACAGCAGCATGACCCCGGCTGTATTTATGTCCTGTTTCTGCGGGCAGTGGCATTTGATCAGACCAGAGATCCGGATCGTTAATGTTGATCAGCGGTTTAATTTTCTCCAGCACTTTAATTGGAATTCCGATATCGATGATTTCCAGAAGACCTGCCTTTTCTCTTGCGGGATATACCAGATGCCCAGGTTTTGGCCGAAAGAAACTAACGGTCAGACATGCTGAAGGCGTTCCGGTGGAGACACTGCCTGTTGTACCATTCACACCGCTTGGCACATCAATCGCAACAACGGGAATACCTGCTGTTTTAACTTTCTCAAAGACCTCAATAACCTCGCTCGGAAGCTCACCCCGAAAACCGGCCCCGAAGAGAGCATCGACAACAAGCCCATCAGCATCCTCGAGGGCCATCTGCGATAAAGGCGTCCGCTCTCCTGAATAGAGATCGGCCATGGCACGGGCATCACCGGTGAGTTTATCCGGATCACCGTATATATAGACCCGAACGGGCCACCCCGCCTGCTGAAGAGCCCGCGCTATAACATAGCC
>DIYE01000376.1:2921-7374 GCA_002428885.1 Alphaproteobacteria bacterium UBA6062 | reverse complement strand
TGTCCCGTTCCGGGCCGTTCGGGGTGTTTAATATACTGTTTACGCCGACCGCCATGATTATCGCGCAGGTTATTATCGTCACCCCGATTATCGCTTCACTGGCCCATCAGGCGCTGCGGGAGCTCTGGTTTCAATATCATGATCTGCTGATTTCCATTCATACCAGCAAATGGCAACGGATGAAGACACTGCTCTGGGATGGCAGAAGGGCCCTGCTGACAGCATCCCTGACCGGGTTTGGACGGGCCATCGGGGAAATCGGTGCCATTATGATTGTCGGCGGCAATATCGATCATCTGACCAGGGTGTTGACCACTGCGATTGCGCTGGAAGTCGGCAAAGGAGATTTTCCGCTCGCCCTCGGGCTTGGTATCATCCTGATCACCCTGGCCATCACCATTAATATCGCCACCCATATCCTGTCGCGAACGGAGAGGGAGGGAACCTGGTGAACCGACCCTCTATCCTGCCGCTGGAGATAAAAGAAGCTGAAGTCCGTATCCGCGGAAGCCGGATTATCGGACCGGTCTCGGCAACCCTTGATTTGACCGGCAGTACGTTTCTGATGGGACCCAACGGATCCGGTAAGACGACACTGCTAAGACTGATGCACGGTCTTGAAAGGGCCAAACGAGGGCGCGTTCATTGGCAGGGGGCTGCCGAAAAGATTTATGAACGGCAGTCCTTTGTTTTTCAAAGCCCGATTATCCTGCGTCGCTCAGTTCTCGGGAATATCGCTTATCCATTGGAAATGCGCGGCTGGAAGAAAAAGGACGCCTTTGCGGAAGCCGAACACTGGTTGACAGAAGTCGGTTTGCAGGGGGTTGGCGATAGGGATGCCCGGGTTTTGTCCGGGGGGGAGAAGCAGAAGCTTGCCATCGCTAGAGCGTTGATCACGAAACCTGATATTCTGTTCCTTGATGAGCCTTCCGCCAATCTGGATGGCGGTTCTACGCGTGATATTGAGCGATTAATTATGATCGCCAGAGAAAAAGGAACGCGGATTGTCATGGCAACCCATGATTTCGGCCAGGCAAAAAGGCTGGCAGATGATATTCTGTTTCTCCATCACGGCCGTATTCTTGAACATTCTGATGCTCGCCGTTTCTTTGACAATCCCGAAACGCTGGAAGCAAGAGGCTTCTTGAGAGGAGATATCCTGTTGTGAGAAAATGTGCCTTTGGATTACTGTTACTTCTGTCTCTTATGGCTGGTCGGGTTGTTCTTGCGGATGAAATCAGATTGGCAGTGACAACCTCATTTCATAATTCCGGACTGTCTGATGTCCTGCTTCCGGCCATCAGGAAGGATCTTGGATTGGAGGTTCATTTGCTGGTCGTTGGGACCGGTCAGGCGCTCAAGCTCGGTCGGGCAGGTGATGTGGATGCCATCCTGGTACATTCAAAGAAGGCGGAACAAGCCTTTGTCAAGGAAGGCTATGGCAGTCATCGCCGGGAAATTATGTATAACGACTTCATTCTGGTTGGGCCTTCCACAGACCCCGCCGGCATCGGATCGGCGAAATCCGTTTCCGAGGCTTTTAGGGCGCTTCGAAAAGCGGAAGCCAATTTCGTCAGCCGTGGTGATGATAGCGGAACCCACCGGAAGGAACAGGGCCTCTGGTCAAAAGCCGGATTTAAGTCAGACACTTTTGATAGCCGCTGGTACAGGGCTGCGGGCGCCGGGATGGGGGCTAGTCTGAATACGGCCAGTGCGATGAATGCGTACATTCTGGCTGATCGTGCCAGTTGGCTGAACTTTCGCAATAAGAGAGAGTTGAAGCTCTTATTCGAAGGCGATCCGCTTCTCTTTAATCAGTATGCCTTTTTACCTGTCAGCTCCATGCGGCACCCCCATGTCAAAACGGATCTGGCCTTAAAACTGGAAAACTGGCTGGCCGGCCCAACGGGACAAAAATGGATTGGTGAATATCAGGTGCAAGGTGAGAGGCTTTTCACTCCCAACGCTTCGGAAAAGATCCCGGCAGCCGCTCCTGTTCGTCTGACAAAATAGCGCCCTTTAGATATCCTCGAATATGTAGGTTTCCGAATAATTGTCGATGCGAATTGTATTCGGCGCAATTTCGCCGTTGATCTCGCAATTTGTACCCAGACTCTTCGGTATGAGAATATTCAGGTCTTTCAGGCCGTCCCAGATAAAGATTTGCTCCCAGGCCCCATGCGTTGTTCCGCCGACACCCATTCGTCCGTCTTTAAGCCTGAAAGGGGTGGAATATCCGGCTTCAACACCTTCCAGATCCTGTATCCGGCGCATCAGATCTCTGTGATCTATCTGTTGTGCCGGGGCAGATGTATAGCGACGGATTGTCGTGTTTTGACCTTCCGGGCCTTTGAACGGGCCGCATTGTTCATGCTGTCCATCAGGATTAGGTTTCAGATAAATGGTGACATTAAAACCCGGCGCTCCTCGCCCTTCAAGATAGTCTTGCCAGTCTTTTGCGGAATATCGTTCCCCGTTTCTGGAGGAAACGACAGCATAGCCATCCTCGTCCGTTAGAATAGGGGAGGTGAGCGTATCGATGCGTTCTCCCGTTTGAAGATCCCAGACAAAGACCCGAAAATCCCGTGCCCACGTGATCAGGCGTGTTTCATCAAGCAGTTTTGCCCCGCGCGGAGAACCTGTGTGCAGTCCTTGCAGTGTTATACGTTTCTTTCCGGTTTTTGCATCCCAAAGCGCCATCGGAAACGAGTCTGATTGTTGATAACCGGCCGCGACAAAGTCGGGATGATAGGATTTCCAGATGACATCATAGCCCAGCAAAAGCGTATCGCTCAGCATGAAAATACCGGTAAGGTCGCTGCTGTCTTCCAGGGGAGTGACACGGTCGTCCGCATCAATAATACCGGACGGTATGCCCTCGTCAAAATGAGTCAGGAAATTACCAAACTGGTCGTGCTTGGAAAAATCCATATCAAATGAAGCGGCTGGCGTTTGGGTAAGGTCTTTTTTCTCTGGCATAGACTACTCGGGGTTTGTTCGAATGGGCAATTATATAAAATTCCTTTTACAAGTCATTTTTATGTCGTTCAAAAGCATATACCTAATCGGTCCTGACCCTAAAGAGGCAGGGCCGTTGTGAATTTAATTTCTTCCATCGCGAAGTTGGAACTGACATCCGACAGGTTGATGGACTGGATCAGGCGGCGGTAAAAATCGTCATAGGCGGCGATATCCGGAACCACCACTTTCAACAGATAATCCACATCCCCGCTCATGCGGTAAAATTCGGTAATCTCCGGAAAACGGTCCACAGTAGCGGCAAATTTCTCCAGCCAGCCTGGTTCGTGATGGCTGGTTTTGATATTCACAAAAACCGTGACCGGCAGGCCCAGCTTTTCCCGATCCAAAAGGGCTGTCTGTTTCCGGATATAACCTGTTTCCTCTAGTGAGCGGATACGACGCCAGCAGGCCGTGCGGGACGAGCCGACTTTTTCCGCAAGATCTGCCGCCGGGATAGTGGCGTCTTCCTGAAGATGGAACAGGATTTTACGATCAATTTCATCAATCATTGTGATTATCCGGTTTTTCGAAATAAATGAAACATAAGTTTCGCATTTTTCTTAAATAAGGTCAAATTCGGAAAAAAATTCCGTAACAAGTGGGAGATACTGAAGACAGATTGATGAGGAGTGGAAAAATGCTGAAAGCCCTGTTTACAGATCATCCGAATTCCGTGAATGAAACCTATCTTGAGCATATGCATATGTCCTCAAGCTTTGGTTTCTGGTTGGCGGCGGCTACGTTCTGCGCCTTCATTCACGCAATTTTCCCTTTTCTGTTTGAGAAAACAGCGAGCAATATCATTCGCAAGCTTCATGATCGTATGGTGGCGAACCGCGTTGTAAAACCTGCCCGTGTCGTTCCGGAAAAAACAGGAGCACAGCTGGCTTTTGACAGCGCTGCGTTATAAGGCCGGCATCGGATCTATCAGAAAGACATTGACCTTGCGCCGGTCCCGGCGCATAAATCCTCTTCTACCGGTCAAGGGGAGGGATCGTAAATCGGCTGCAGCATGTCTATTTTTGGAGAGGGCGGCCGATTACTACTGTATCAGCAATGAGACCGATACTTTTCGTCAATGGCGCTGTTCTTGCCATCATTTCCCTGCCGCTTCTGCTGATTGAAATGCTTAACACAGGGGCGGAGCTGCCCTTTGTGAAGGCTTTTGCCTTTATTCTGTTTGTGGGCATGGGGCTTATGCTGGCATCGCGCGGCCCGTCCATCTCCTTTACCCATAAGCAAACCTTTATTCTCACGGCTTCCATCTGGGTTTCCCTGGTTGTTGCGGCAGCCCTGCCTTTCTGGATGTATGGAATGTCGCTTGCCGACTCTGTTTTCGAGGCGACGTCGGGCATTACAACAACCGGTGCTACTGTTCTGGTCGGGCTCGATGAGTTGCCCAACAGTATTCTGATGTGGCGAGCCTTTCTGC
>DIYE01000376.1:0-2859 GCA_002428885.1 Alphaproteobacteria bacterium UBA6062 | reverse complement strand
TGGCTTGGCGGGATCGGGATTGTTGTAACGGCGATTGCCATGCTTCCCTTCCTTGGCATCGGTGGTATGCAGCTTTTCCGAACGGAAAGTTCTGAAGCATCGGAAAAAGAACTGCCGTCTGCGGCCAAGCTGGCGTCGACGACGTTGTGGGTCTATGTGGCCCTGACCATCCTCTGTGCTCTTGCCTATAATTTCGAAGGTATGACGGTCTTTGACGCCATAGCCCACTCCCTCACAACAGTGGCAACCGGCGGCTTTTCGACCCACGATGCGTCCATTGGTTATTTCGATAATCCGGTGATTTACTGGACCTGTATTCTGTTCATGTTTCTGGGTAGTATTCCGTTCCTCTGGTATATCAAAGCGGTTCGCAAGCAGCAGTTTGCCAGTGAGCAGCTCAGGATTTATGTGATTGCCCTGATTGTTATCATTGGCACGCTGACGGTCTGGTTGGTGCTCTCCAAAGAGAAAGAATGGTCGGAAGCGATCCTCCATGCGACCTTCAGCGTTGTTTCCGTCGTGACAACATCCGGTTTCGCAATTTCTGACTACTCCGCCTGGGGCAGTTTTTCCGCCATGTTATTTTTTTTCCTGATTTTTGCAGGTGGGTGCACGGGATCAACGTCGGGCGGGATCAAGATCATGCGCTTTATTGTCAGCGCCAAGATGATCCGTCAGATTATCCGGCGGCAAATCTATCCGAACGGAGTCTTTGCAGAAAAGTATGAAGGCAAGAAAATCAACGACGATGTGTTTGGTGGTGTCGCCAGTTTTGTATTCGTCTTCGTTGCCTCCTTTATCATCTTTGCTTTCCTGTTGATGCCCTTCGGTCTGGATTTCGAAACCGCAATCAGTGCGTCTGCGGCGGCAATCGCCAATGTGGGGCCGGGGATCGGAGAGGTCATCGGACCAGCCGGCAACTATCAGTCTCTTCAGGCGCCGGTGAAATGGATCCTCTCGTTCGAGATGATCCTGGGAAGACTGGAAGTTTTCACATTATTGATTTTCCTGACCCCCCGTTTCTGGCGGAATTGATTAGTATAGAAAGACTTTCTCTTGGGTATGTGTTGTTTCAGGCAAGACGATAAAGTCATTCACTGCTCATGCACGGCGATTAGAGCAGAAAAGAGGATCGTCATGGCGTTTCTGAAAGCTTCTTTGTCTTCGCCATCATTGATGGCGAGGGTTGCCCGATCAAAGGCGGCTGAGATCAGGGTTGCGAGGGCATCGATTGGAAAGCTGTTATCCTCTGATTTATTGAGAGCGTAAGCCAGACCCTCCTTCAATTCCTCACCGCCGGTTTCCCGGTCGATCCGGTTCATTTCCTGCTGGCCGAGAACCGCCGGTCCATCCAGCAACAGAATCCTGACGCGACCCTGCTTGGTCATCGCATCAAAATAAGCATCCATTCCTGTCAAAAGAGCATCAAGGGCTGATGTCGGTTCGCGGGTTTCTTTTTCTATCTGCCGTGCCACCGCATCGGCTTCCTGCCTCACGACAACCCGGAACAGATCTGCCTTGTCGGCAAAATGATGATACAGGGCGCCGCGTGTGACTTCGGCGGCTTTTACAATCTCGGGTGTTCCGGTTTCCGCATATCCCTTTTTAATAAAAAGGTGCCGGGCGGCCTTGATAAGTGCCTTGCGAGTTGCCTCTGTTCTTGACTTGTTTGAGCGGCGTTCAATATTCTCTTGCATACATGCAGCCTGTATGTTAATTGACAATTACATACACATTGTATGTTAAATTGAAAAGGATGGAAAGCCATGAAATGCACACAATATTATCCGGTAATCATGACAGACGATGTCGCTGGTACCTCTCGCTTTTATCAGAAGCACTTTCGGTTCGAGGTCAAATTTGACAGCGACTGGTATATTCACTTGCAGTCAGCAGAAGATGAGAAAGTCAATATTGCCATTCTTCAGGGGGATCATGAAACCGTCCCGGCTGTCGCGCGGGGCAAGGTTTCAGGACTGCTATTGAATTTTGAAGTGGAGGATGTTGATGCGATCTTTGAATTGGCTCAGAAGAACGATCTCCCGGTGCTTCTGCCGATCCGCGATGAAGATTTTGGGCAGCGGCATTTTATCACGCAGGATCCCAATGGTGTTCTGATTGATGTGATCAAACCGATCCCGCCGAGCGAAGCGTTCCTCGCCCAATATGCAGAAGATGCTGTCCCTGCGTGATCAACCACCTTTTTCAGCCTTCAGCAGTATCTCAAGCAGGGCGGAGAGATATGTCTTTGATCCATGGACGGGATAGCCAAAGAACTGCTGAAGGCCGAGTAATGCGGAGTAGCGGCGGGAGGCATACTGGCGGTAGGTCTCCCGGATCAGCAGGGTGGGGAGCATGGGAGGACTCGATCATCTTTATCAAGGAAAGCGGCCTTATGATGTCTCTTTAACGTGGGTAATATGGAAGGCGGGGGCGGAGTGGGCATTGGAGTGCTTCTTTCGCAGTCGCAATAGGTTGCACCGGCCCGTCTAATCCTGTAGAACACTGAGGGGCCTGAAATGCGGTGCATGACAGGTCTTTTGAAGTGTCAGATTTGCCGGTCTCCGGGGGAAATGGGGAGCGGCCAAAGAGCTGGAAGTTACCTTGACCGACGTTACCCTGCCACCATCCGATAAAGACATCCTTCCCATCACAATCGAAGAGGAAATGCGCAAGTCCTATCTGGACTATGCCATGAGCGTGATTGTCTCACGTGCCCTGCCCGATGCTCGTGACGGCCTAAAACCCGTTCACCGTCGTATCTTGTATGCGATGAAAGAAGGTGGATACGATTCTACAAAGCCTTATAAAAAATCGGCCCGTGTGGTCGGGGATGTGATGGGTAAATATCACCCTCAC
>DIYE01000275.1 GCA_002428885.1 Alphaproteobacteria bacterium UBA6062 | reverse complement strand
ATATATCAGAGGGGCCGAGATCCAGAGCGGTCTGTTTTTCCGCGGCCACGCGCTTGCTCGCTTTGACTTCAGTGCGCCGGGCATCGATTTTCGGCTCATGATGTTTTTCGGCAGTGACGGCTTCTTTTTCCGCCTTTTTGCGGTTGCGCTTCGGTTTCTTACGAGGCTCTTCCTCGTTCGTTTCAACGGCGGGGCCGCCAAGGATCATTTCCTCTTCTTCCTCGCCGCCTGCTTTGCGGTACTTGATATCCTTCAATGATCCTGCAAAACCGGCAATTTTTCGTCCGCCGGTCAGAATGCCCCGGCCCATGGACAGCCATTCCTGTAACGGCAGGGCATAAGCCAAAACCAGCAAGGCACCGGCGATCAGGGTCATCAGTAGCGCCAGGGCCGGAACAGGAATAACAAAGCCGACTTTCTGCCCGCCTACCAGCAGACCGTTAAAAATAACCTCTCCGACAATACCGCCATAGCCTGCATTCAGCGGCCAGCTCTCGGCGACAGGCAGGGACGCAAGGGCGCTTGAGGTAAAGCAGATTCCGAACGGCAGCAAGGCGATATGCACCCAGCCCCAATGCAGACCCCGGTGGGAGGTGACCCGCCAGGCCCAGGCAACAAGGCCGAGGATAAGCGTTGCCGATCCCAGGCCGATTGTCTGCAACAGCAGATCGGCCAGATAGGCTCCCGGCATTCCGAGCAGGTTTGACGGCAGGTTATCCGTTGCATGATTGAAATTCGGATCATCCGGTGAGTAGGTGGTCAGCGTGATTGTGCCGGCCAGGGCAATCAGAAGCAGAGATACTCCCAAAAGCTCTATCAGACGACGATAGAGGAAGTCGGTACTGCCGCTTGGCAGCAGGGAGATTGATTTGGATCCGGAGCTCTTAAAATTCATAACCTATAGTCTATAAAACATTGGCCATCCTGGATAAAGCCTCTTCCATCATTTCCGAATCAAATACCAGGGCGACCCGGATATATTGGGCTCCGGGATTGAAACCGGTCTCGTCCGTGACGCTCAGATATTCGCCAGGCAGGACCCGGATGGCAGCCTCGGTCCAGAGTTTTTTAGTCACCTCGACGCCGTCTCCCACATCCAGCCACAGGAAAAAACCGCCGGGCGGTCTGTAAAAACCAAACCGGCCGCCCAGATGTTTTTCGGCGATATCGATATTGGTCCGGTATCGTGACCGATTTAAGGCGACATGGGCATCGTCCTGCCAGAGGGCGGCGGCGGCGGCACAGACCGGAAGCGGGGAAGCCGCACCGGCAAAATTACGCAAATTCAGGAGGGCCCGGGTGATTTTTTCATCTCCGGCGATAAAACCTGAGCGCAAACCTGCGGCGCTGGACCGTTTGGACAGGGAATGAAAGGATAGAACCCGCTCAACGGAACCGCCTTCATCCCGGCAAAGCTCAAGAATGCCGGTCGGTGCCTCCTGATCGTAAATTTCCGTATAGCATTCATCCATGATCAGAACGAAATCATGTCGGCGGGCCAGCGCCAGCGCTTCCTGAAGATAGGTCCGTCCGGCGATTGTGCCCTGAGGATTGGAGGGGCTGCACAGATAAAAGGCGCTGCAGCGATCCAGCAAATCAGGGGTGAGGGCTGTCAGATCCGGAAAGAAGTTATGATCCCGGTTGGCATTCAGCAGGACAGGTTCGGCACCCGCCATGACCGCGGCGGCATAATAAACATGATAATAAGGATTTGGCAGCAGGATGACGGGCTTTTCATTGCTACCGGACACCCGGGCTGTGATGACCTGGGCAACCATGTAAAGGGCTTCTTTGGTTCCATTGACCGGGGTGATATGTTTATTTTCCAAAATCATATCTTCCGGCAGATCAAAGCGCCGGTTTAGCCAGTCGGTAATGGCTTGTCTCTGTTCTTTGGTACCATCACCCGGGGGGTATTTGCCATAGAGGTGATCCGTCTCTTCTAGAACTGATTTCATGAGATCCGGCGGCTGGTTTTGCGGCTCCCCGATTGTTAGGGCGAGAGGTGTTAGATTTGACTGAGGCTGGAGGGGGTCCAGAAGGGTGCGTAACGCAACAAAAGGAGAGCCTCTCAAGGAGCTGAGATCGGGATTCATCGTGAAATCTCAAAATTGGCCAAATAGCGGCGTGAGTACAAAACAAAAACAAAACTAGTGAAATGCGCGAAAAGACACAAGGCTGTTTCACATCGCTTTTAAATTAACCTTTAATATATCGCAGTTTTCTGAAGATTTCACCAGTGTTCCGGTTTTGTTCAGGATTAGTAAATACTACTATTGATGTAGTTATTAGGAGATACTCACGTTAAAGTAACACGAAAGTGATAATTATTAAGATTTTCTTCATAAACAGACGGGCTAACCTGAATTTTATATTGGTCAGCCCGCCTGTCTGAGGGATTTATTCTTTGTTTTTCAGAAGTTCTTTCCTGCTTAGTAGCGAAGATCTTCCTCCGGATAAGCACCTATTTTGTGGATGCTGAGGTCGGCACCTTCGAACTCGGACTGTTCATCAAGCCGGATCCCCATTGTTATTTTCAGGAGGCCGTAGACAACGAACCCACCCAGAAGAGCATAGGCGCAACCCGCCAATGAGACGAAAAGCTGCACCATGAAACTCACACCGCCAAGGCCGCCGAGGGCTTCCAGTCCGAAAATACCGGCAGCGATACCGCCCCACAATCCGCATAGTCCGTGAAGGGGCCAGACGCCCAGCACGTCATCAATTTTTAGCCGGTTCTGGCAGTAAGTGAAGGCATAGACGAATAATCCGCCGGCCACCACACCGGTCACCAGTGAACCGATGGGATGCATGACATCGGATCCGGCGCAGACAGCAACCAGACCGGCCAGGGCACCGTTATGGACAAAGCCGGGATCGTTCCGGCCGATGACCAGGGAGGACAGAATACCGCCGATCATGGCCATAAGGGAATTCAGGGCAACCAATCCTGAGATGCCGCCGATGGTCTGGGCACTCATGACATTGAAGCCGAACCAGCCGATACACAGGATCCAGGATCCCAGGGCAAGGAAGGGAATGTTGGAAGGGGGTATACCGACAACACGCCCGTCCTTGCGATAGCGCCCCATACGGGCGCCGAGCAGGATGACGGCGCCCAGGGCTATCCAGCCACCGACACCGTGAACAACAATGGAACCCGCGAAGTCATGGAACGGCACCCCGAAGACATTCTCGATCCAGCCTTGTATGCCAAAGCGCCCTCCCCAGATAATGCCTTCAAAGAAGGGGTACACTAAGGCTGTCAGGACTGCTGTGGCGGCCAGTTGCGGCCAGAAGCGCGCCCGTTCCGCAATGCCGCCGGAAATGATCGCCGGAATGGCGGCCGCAAAGGTTAGCAGGAAGAAAAACTTGACCAGATCATAGCCGTTACTGGCGAAGCTGTATCCAGCCTGTTCAGCTGAGCCGACAAGAACACTGGCCTTGACCAGAAAATCGATCCCGTAAGCAACGCCATAACCGATCAGGAAATAACAAATAGTGGAAACGGCAAAATCCACCAGGATTTTGACCAGGGCGTTTACCTGGTTTTTGCGCCGCACGGTGCCGACTTCCAAAAAGGCAAAACCGGCATGCATGGCAAAAACCATGATCGCGCCGAGCAGAACAAACAGGACGTCTGTCCCTGTGACTTGGGTGTCCATAAACACACTCCCTCAAGCATGATGCATTTTTTAGCATCTGACTATCAAGGAGCGTGCCAAGGATAAAAATGCCGGTTTTCCGGGCATTTTTAGAGGTGCAGGCACCAAGAAACCGGGCAAATGCCTAAAGAATGGTCAATTCAGATCCAAAATTCAGGCAAGTGCCCGGAATGTGAGCAGGCGGTCTCCCAATACCTTAGGCTCGAAGCCTAGCCTGCTCCTGTCGGGTTAAGTCAGGTGGAAGGACCGAATTCCGGATAGGCTTCCAGTCCAAGTTCCGCTTTGTCGAGGCCGTTGGCTTCATCCTCTTCATCTGCCCTGATGCCGATGGTGTGTTTAAGCGCGAGCCAGAAGATCGTGCTGGTAACGAGGGCGAAGGCGCCGATGGCGATGATGCCGATGGCCTGGGTGACAAAGCTGGCTTCTGCATCAGAGATGGCAACGGCCAGGGTTCCCCAGATACCGGCGAACAGGTGAGCGGAAATGGCACCGACCACGTCATCTATTTTCAGCTTGTCCAGCAATGGCACTGCGAATACGACAATGGCTCCGCCAATGGCACCGATCGCCACGGACAGTCCAATGGAAGGGTCTGCCGGTTCTGCTGTGATGGAGACAAGGCCGGCAATGGCACCGTTGAGGGCCATGGTCAGGTCAACCTTCTTGTAAATCACCTGAGTCAGGATCATGGCAGACAGGACACCACCCACAGCGGCCATGTTGGTGTTGGCGAATACATTGGCCATTTCAATGACGCTGGCGGCAGATCCGAGAGACAGGACGGAGCCGCCGTTAAAGCCGAACCAGCCAAGCCACAGGATAAAGGTGCCGAGGGTCGCCAGCGGCAGGTTGGCGCCGGGAATGGGCTGTACCCGACCGTCTGTCGTATACTTTCCTTTGCGGGCGCCCAGAATAATC